>JAILMV010000156.1 GCA_024692185.1 Bacteroidales bacterium
GGTCGTGATTATCATAACCACGAACGATACCCAGCCGAAGACGACGTCGCTCTGCGGCAGCACTTTGCGATATTTGGATATGCTTAGTCCCTGAAGCACGGTGAATACCAGCAAGATGGGAGGGAAGATGAAATTCAGCAGGCTGTTCGGGATGAAGACGATGCGGAAAGAGATGATGATCAGGCACATCAGCAAGGTGGGCAGATACATCAGAATACCCTTGCGCACACTGTCCTGGTCCACCCTGATGATCAGGGAGACGAAGATGGCCGCCAGCATCCAGGCAAATTCTATAAGTATCTTGGAGGCCATGCTGAAGAAGTGCTGCGAAGAGAAGGTGCTCGCCAGCATGATACTGAGGGCGAAGATGACCACCGTAGATATGAGTATGGTGGTGAACTTGTTCTTGACCAGCCTGTCCCTCTTGAAAATCTTCAACCTGCGGCTGAGCAGATTGACCAGCAGGACGCTCACCACCAAAGAAAGAACCAGGTAGAAAAGCACGAAGAAGCTGAAGCCGATGACCATGGGGCCTCGCCACTGGCTGTTCAGGTTGTCTTTGTTCTTGAGGCTGTATTTGTCCCTCGAATCGGAAACTGCCCTGGGCCATTCCCTCTTGAATCCTTTCAGCAAAGAGACATAGGATGACTGGCCTTCTATGAATATCTTGTTCTGAACGTTTTTATAGCGCTGCTGGGCATAGTCGTAGGCAGATTTCAGCATGTTGGAAGTCTGCTGATAATGCGTGCTGTCCGCAATCAGATGCTCCTTCTGCATCTTGCTGATTTCCAGAAGCTTTTCTGCATAGAAAATGCAGCTGTCGCGGTCCGCCTGACCCAGGGAATCCAGCTGGAAAGCATTCTTATGAGGCCCGAAACGGCGCTCCAGTCCGCTGTCTTTCCTGATACGGACACTGGCATCCAGGGTCACTACATTACCCAGGCTGTCCAGATACTCTACAGTTGTCGAAGGTGGCAGGCTTTTCAAAGTGTGGACCAGACGCGTATAGCGGTCGATGTCGATATCCAGACGTTTTATGATGTCATTGAAAGGCCTTCTTCTGGAAGAAAACTCGTCATATTGCCTGGACACTTCGTTCAGGGCATAAGTCATATCGAAAGTATAATCCTGCTTCTGGGAGTAGAGCATCAGCGACATTTCGTTGCTTTGCTGCATCATACGCACCAGGCGGGAGTGCTGCCTGTCTCCGTATCCACGCATCCTCTTGGCCATCTTTTCCGAGTTGCGGTAAGAGGATCCAAGTTCGAAGCGCAGAACGGAAAGTGTCTGTGCGAGGTCTCTCTCGTTAAGCACCGCGAATGCGGGTACCACGAGCAGAAGCGCAAGCGCTATGGCGACAATCTTCTTTTTCATAGACTATAGTAGTTTTTTGACGATCTTGAACAGTTTGTATGGCATATACCTGAACTTCAGGTCAATCCAGGTCGGAGTGCTGATCACCGAACGTTCGTGGGAGAAAGCCAGGAAGCTGCGCTCGCTGTGGTAGGCGCCCATTCCGGAATGCCCCACTCCCCCGAAAGGAATCTTGCTGTTAGCAATATGCATTATGGTATCGTTGATGCAGGCTCCGCCGGAAGATGTGCGGGCAATCATCTCCCAGCCATCTGCCTTCTTGCCGAAATAGTAGAAGGCCAGGGGTTTCTCGCGGGAAAGTACGAAATCCACCACCTCCTTGCGCTCGGAGAAGGTCATTATGGGGAAGATGGGGCCGAAAATCTCCTCGGTCATCACGGGAGAATCGGGGCTGACTCCGTCCAGGAGGGTGGGTTCAATCCAACGGATGGCAGCATCGGAATTACCGCCGGCCACTATCTTGCCGTCCTTGAAATATCCAGTAAGCCTTTGGAAGGCGGCATCCCTGACTATGTGCACGAAGCAATTGCTCTCCCGGGTACCGTCGGGATAGAGGGCCGCGATTTCGCGTTTGAAGGCCTCTATGAACTTTTCCTTGATGTCCTTGTGCAGGAAGAGGTAGTCGGGGGCGATGCAGGTCTGTCCGCTGTTCAGGCATTTGCCCCAGGCAATCCTGCGGGCAGCGATCTCAATATTTGCGTCCTTGTCCACTATGCAGGGGCTCTTTCCGCCAAGTTCCAGCACCATGGGCGTAAGATAAGGGGCCTGGGCGGCGGAAAGTATCTTGGCAGTAGCGGGGCTACCGGTATAGAAGACAAGGTCCCAGCGAGTCTCGAACAGGGCCTTGTTGACCTCCCTGTTACCCTGCACCACGGCAATGAATTCCTCGGGGAAAGTATCTTCCACGAAGGCCTGGAGTGCGGCAGATACGGCCGGCACATAGGGCGAGGGTTTGAGCACTGCGGTACATCCTGCCGAGATTGCTCCTACCAGAGGATTCAGCAGCAACTGCACGGGATAGTTCCAGGGAGATACTATCAGACTGCATCCGAGGGGTTCCCTGACTATGTAGGAGGATGAAGGCATAACCGTTAACGGTGTTCCCTTGCAATGCCTGCGGGACCATCTGCCCACATGCTTGAGAGCATCCCTTATTTCCCCGTAAACCAGGCCTATTTCGGTCATATAGGCCTCCTGGTAGCACTTGTGCAAGTCCTGCCAGAGGGCGTCGCAAATGGGCTTTTCCCATTTATGCAGGCCGTCCCTGTATTTACGCAGCATTTCCTTGCGGAAGGCTATATCTTTGGTTTTGCCGCTCCGGAAGAAGACTTTCTGCTTCTCCACCAGCTCCTGAATCCTTTCTATTGAAGTATTTTCCATTTATCTTTCTGTGATATCCTTAATTACCAATCCTGCCAGGGTCAGGCCGAATATCCCCGTAATATGGGAAAGGGTGCCGTTTACCTGGGCTTTCTTGAAGAGTCCCGGATCCTCGTCCGGAGAAGGAGCCTGCCCCTTGTTAGGGAGTACTTCTTCGTCGTAAACGCAAAGGAAGTCCTTCGAGGGAAGGATGCCGCTCTGGCGTATCCTCTTGCGCAGCATCGAGCCCAGAGGGCAGCCGCGCACCTTCCAGAATTCAGCCACCTTTATCTTGCAGGGATCTATCTTCAGGGCCGATCCCAACGAAGAAAAGAAGGTAGCGGAAGATGCAGTGGCATTTATTATCAGGCTGATCTTGTCTTTCAGCGAATCTATGCAGTCCAGCACGTAGTCGTAGCTGTCCAGATCGAAATCCTTGGCGCTTTCTGCGGTGTAAACCTCGTTGCGGGCAATTATCTCCGCATCCGGGTCAATCTCCAGCAAGCGCTTGCGCATCACATCCACCTTTACCTGACCGATATTCCGGGCCGTGGCCATCAGCTGACGGTTGACGTTGCTGAGGGAGATGTCGTCTGCATCCACCAGGGTAATATGCTTGATACCGCTGCGCAGCAGTGATTCCACGCACCAGCTCCCTACTCCGCCTATTCCGAATACTATTACTCTTGCCGACGACAGCTTTTCCATGGCCTGAGGGCCGAGCAGCAAGGCTGTCCGTGCAAACAAGGCAGATTCTTTTTCACTGTGGCCCATCTAGTTCTGTGTAGTAATGAATGTGTTCAGGCTGTCCACGGGAGGAAGCGTGGGATAATCCAGGGCATAGGCTTCCTTCTGGTAACGGTAGATTTCTATGTTGCCGGATGCCAGCCAGGTATTGAAACCGCCGTCAAGCCCGGCATCATAAAGGCCGCGTATCTGGCGTTCTATGAAGTTTGCGTCATTGTCGATGCCGTTCCTGTCCACCCAGCGCATCACGTGGTAGGCCTGTATCCAGGTGCGCACCTTCGCCGGGCTGGCGGTGATGGACTGGCGGCCCTGCACCCTCTTACCCCAGGCCTTCATTATTTCGTAGGGATGGTTCCAGGGTTTTGAGATGCCATAATAGTGGTCCGCGAAATGGTCCGGATAAGGCATTGCGCAGATAGCATCGGCAATGGTGGAGATCGCCGGCCAATATTGGCCATAGGCAGTAGTGTAGCCGGGATTTGCAGATTCCCCGAATACATCTATAGAAACATAGACGCCCAGTTGGTGCAGCTCGTCGCAGGCATAGCGGACGAAGTTCTGTATGGCCTGCACCTTGCTCTCGCCGTAACGGTTGCGGTAGTCGATCTGGTCGTCGATGCTGATCATCTTGTCCGGGAAGCGAACATAGTCGAAATTGACCTCGTTCAAGCCGAACTTGCGTACGGATTCTTTGGCCAGCTCCACGTTGAACTGCCAGACGTCGCGGCTGTAGGCGCTGGGCCAGTAGCTCTTGTTGTGCAGGAAGGGCTGTCCCGTGGCCTTGTCGCAGATCGAGGAACCGGGATGGTCCTTGGCATAGTAACTGTCCTTGAAGCAGGTTATACGACCTATTACATAGTATCCTTTGGCGTGCAGCTTGTCGATAGCTTCCTTGTAGAGCTTCTCTTTGTTGGCGCCTCCCCACTTGTAGTTGGTGGGTGAATACTTCTCCATAGCCTCTGCCTTGTATCCGGGGCATTCATTGTCCTTGATGTCGATTACGAAGGCATTTATCTTGGTGCTGTCGGCGAGGGCTATGTATTCGTCGATATGCTTCAGGCCGGCAGGAGATATGGTCAGGTAGAAGGCATTTACCGGATCCGGCATCAGATTATCCTCGAAAACAGGTTTTACGTAAGGCCTGAATTCGCATCCTGTGGCCTCCCCTCCCTTGAATGAGTTCTTGGCCTTGGCGTGGGCTTCGTCGTAGATGTCGTAGCGCCGGGCGGCTTCTTCCGCGCTCAGCACTGCATACTTCCCGAATATCCAGGCTTCCTTGCCGTTGTATTTCACTTTGTAGCGCGATACGCTGCCATCCCGGAGCACCTTGTCGAACCCAAGCACTTCCAGATGCGTGCCTTTCTTTGCGAAACCGCAGATATGGGAAGCTAGGGTATCGTCGATGAGCGATGCGGCGGTCTGAACGAATATCTCCTTCTCCATCACCACGGCCTCCGGGCTGGAAACCAGCTGTTCGGAATTGATGTAGAATCGCTTTTTACCCAGGCGGGCCTTGAAATATTTGAGTCCGTCGGCTTTGATGGCCTTGTCGGGTGTGATGATCAGGGACGTTCCTCTGGGGATGGAATCCGAAACACTCAGTACCCCTTTCCCGCTTTCTTCGAAAACCTGGACGGAAGAGCTCAGAGAGCCAATATATGCGTCATAATCTCCCTGCCGTCCGCAGGCTGCCAAGGCTAGCAGGAGAAGGATGGAGAAGCGTTTCATAGGGAGAGATGGAGTTCGTAGCTTGCGATGTCGAATTCGCGGTCATCTCCCATATGCTTGCCGAGGTCGTCGGAGATCTTGATGACCTTCTCCCAGGGATCCTTGTAGCTCATGCGGCAGCGGGAAAGCTTCATCACGATGTTGGCCGCCTTGTAGCCCTCGATTCCGGGATCGCAGGTGATGTTGGTGCCGATTCCCGCGCTGAACTTGATCTTGCCGCGGAAATAATCGGCTATCTGCTTGTATTTGGGGAAATTCAGGGCATTGCTGAATACCAGGACCTTGGATTTGGGATCGATGCCGAATTCTTCCAGACGGGCGATGATGGCATCTCCCACTTCCTTCTCGTCCCCGGAATCCTGGCGGAAACCGTCAAGCAGCTTGGCCTGCTTCATGGTAAGGGTACGGAGGAAGGATTTGGTGGTGAAGGTATCGATGAGGGCCGTTCCGAGGGCTCCGTCATAGACCTTGATCCAGTCTTCGAGGGAAAGGTAGTTGGCCCTCTTGTAGCCGAAGACTCCGCTGTGGAACATCACCCATTCATGAGGGAAGGTTCCGATGGGGGTCATGTCATATTTCTTGGCGAAATATACGTTGGAGGTGCCTGCGCAGTATTTCGGGCATTTTTCCTTGAGTTCCTTGACTATCGCGTCGTGCAGTACGGAAGAAAAGCGCCTGCGGGTGCCGAATTCCGAGAAGGACAAGCCTTCCGCATTGGCCAGCTCCAGCTTCTTGTCGAGTATTTCGATGGCAGTCTTGATGTCGGCCTGGACGCCGTGCACCCTGTTGCGTAGTTCCGCCACGATTGCCAGGATGGGGACCTCGTAAAGGGTTACCTTGTAGAGATAGTCGGTAACCTCTATCTGCAGATGGCCCTCCGCATCCAGGCTGGCGTCTATCTTAGCGGCATCGAAATGGAAGCCGCGGAGCCATTCCCAATAGTTGCGGTTGATGTAACGGATCTTACCCGTGACATAGGCGAATTCCTCGTCGGTCAGGCGCAGCCTTTCCAGGTTCTTGAATTCTTCCTTAAGTGCTGACAAAAAGGCAGTGTCATAAACTTCGGCAGCCCTGTCATTGAACTTGAAAGTACCCTCTGCAAGGGGGTAGAGATGGAAATATGCGTTGGAAGTCGAAAATTTGTAGAGGTCGGTATCCAGTATGCTCAGAATCATAATTCCTTGGTTTGATTTTTGTTGTTTCAGTACTGCATTTATACCTACAAATATAATGAATTTAATCAAAGAAAAATCATTCGGCGGGGAGAGGCCTTTGTTCGGCCTGGAGCATTCCCGTTTGCAAGATATAGTTATCACCGACGGAGAGTCCGGAATCAAGTTCTGCAAGGACATCGAAATCAGCGGCAGCCGCTTCTTCGGTAAGTATCCCCTCTGGCACGTAGATCATTCAGTTATAGATAATTGCTATTTCGCCCCCGAGTCCAGGTCTGCCATCTGGTACAGCGATCACATGTTTATGAAGGACTGTGTGATAGATGCTCCCAAATTCTTCCGCGAAATGAAAGATCTGAAATTGGAAAATGTACGCATCAACGATGCCGACGAAACTTTCTGGAAAGTGGACGGGCTGGAAGTCAGGAAGCTGGTCATAAAGGACGGGACCTATCCCTTCATGTTCAGCAAGAATATCTTCGTGGATGGCCTGGAGGCTGAGTCGAAGTATGTTTTCCAGTATGTGAAGAATGCCGAAATCCATAATGCCCACATAGTTACGAAAGATGCTTTCTGGGAGACGGAGAACGTCACCATCTATGATTCGGTGCTGGACGGCGAATATCTCGGCTGGCATTCCAAGAATCTGAAGCTGGTCAATTGCCACATCAGCGGAGAGCAGCCTCTTTGCTATGTGGACGGGCTCGTGCTGGAGAACTGCAGTTTTGACCCTGCCTGCGACCGCTGTTTCGAAGATACTGTGCTTCAGGCAGATATAAAAGGAGACATCAGCGAAATCAAGAATCCTGTCAGCGGAAGGATACGCGTCAGCGGCAAGATTGGCAAGATTACCATAGATGAATTCGTGCGAAAACCCTCAGACTGTATTATAGAAGAAGATTGGAAATGACAGTTTAATTTGCTAATTTTGCGCGCAAATTTTAAACTATCATGAAATACTCTGTTGTTGTTCCTTTTCTGTGTGCCCTTACCCTTGTGGCATGCAACAGCTCAAAAAAGAGCATCCTAAGCACTGAACTCGACAAATATCAGGTTGTAAAGATAGGCCTTCCCGACATATCCGACATCTCCGATAATGGCAAAGAGTGCCTGAATCTCTACAAATTCGCCGCAATGCAGGCAGATGAGATCTATAAGAAGCAGGCATTCTCCAACCCCGCTTCCCTGCTTGAAATCAGCGACGAGGCCGCCAGGGCCTATGCCCAGGTCAATTACGGCCCCTGGGACCGCCGTACCGGCCGTCCTTTCGTGGAGGGCTACTCCATGATGCCCGAGGGCGCAAACTTCTATCCCGAGGATATGACTGACGAGGAATTCGACGCAATCGCCGATCCCGCCAAGTACAGCCCCTACACTATGATCACCCGTGCCGAAGATGGCAGCCTGAAGGTGGAATGGTACCATAACATCTTCGCTTCCGACATCGACAAGATCTGCAATTACCTCAGGGCTGCAGCCGATATCACCATCAAACCCAGCGTACGCAACTATCTGCTCGCCAAGATCGACGCCCTCCGCTCCGACGACTATTACCGCAGCGAACTCGCATGGCTCGAAATGGAAGACAGCAAGATGGACCTCGTGCTTGGTCCCGACGAGACCAGCGACGACGAGCGTTACGGACTCAAGAAGTCCTACGAAGCCTTCGTCCTGCTCAAGGACGTGGAAAAGACCGAGGAACTGATGAAGTTCACCCCCCGCATGGAGGAATTCCAGCAGATGCTCCCCTGCAAAGATGAATACAAGAAATTCATTCCCGGCAGCAATTCCGACATCTTCGCCTGCAACGCCATCTACTACGGCGGAAAGGCAAATGCCGGCGTAAAGGTGATAGCTATCAACCTCCCCTACGACGAGCGTGTGCAGCAGGAGCGCGGAACCCGCACCATACTGATGGACAACATCATCGAGGCCAAGTTCAACGAAATCATCGCCCCTGTAGGCAATGTCATCATCGACGTAGACCAGCGTGCCCACGTGGATGCAGATGCCTTCTTCTGGAACATCGCTTTCCGCGAAGTTGCCCACGGCCTTGGCGTCAAGCAGACCGTCAATGGCAAGAACGTGGCCGATGTGCTCGGCAACGAGGCCCAGACCATCGAAGAGGCCAAAGCCGACATCCTCGGTGTATATCTGGCCCTCCAGCTCATCAAGCGCCACGAGCTCAACACTACCCTCTCCAGGGAAGATGCAATCACCACCGCGCTTACCAGCTTCATCCGCAGCGGCCGTTTCGGCAATGCCGAAGCCATAGGACGCGCCAACATCATCTGCTACAATTATCTTGCAGCCAACGATGCATTCAACCGCAACCCTAACGGACAGTACACCATCGATTACGATAAGGCAGAAGCAGCTATCGAGGCTCTTGGCAGCGAACTGCTTGCTTTCCAGGCCGAGGGCGACAAGGCCGCTGCGAAAGCCTTCATAGCCAAGTACTCCCAGATTGGTAAGGAACTCGGTTCCGACTTCATCAACATCCGCCTGGAAAAGGTTCCTATCGACATCCGTTTCGAATACGAGTGGTAATATGGGAGAACTGTTCACAGGTACAGGCATAGCCCATACCATCCTTCTTTTTGCCTTCGTGATAGCGGCAGGCCTCTGGCTCGGACGCTATAAGATCAAGGGCATAAGCATAGGATCCACTTGGATATTGTTCGTAGGTATCCTGGTAAGCCATTTCGGCTTCAGGGCCAATCCTACGGCACTTGCTTTCGTGAAGGATTTCGGACTCATCCTCTTCGTATTCTCCATCGGCCTAGCCGTAGGCCCGGGCTTCTTCCATTCTTTCCGCAAAGGTGGCGTCACCATGAACCTCCTCGCAGTCGGAATGGTGCTTATGGCCGGAGGAATGACCATACTCATCCATAAGCTTACCGGAGAACGCCTCGACACCATGGTCGGCGTAATGTCCGGTGCAGTTACCAATACTCCCGGCCTCGGTGCTGCCCAGCAGACCCTTTCCGACGTGCTGATTGCCGAAGGCGCATCTGCAGAATGTGCTGCTGATGCCGCCTCCCGCCTGGCATCTTCCTATGCCGTGGCCTATCCCCTAGGCGTACTTGCAGTGATAGCACTGCTGATTATCTTCAAGTCGGTCTTTAAGATAGATCCCGAAAAGGAACGCAAGGCACTTGACGACGAGAATTCCAGTATGGAAACGGCCCGCCGCATGCATTGCGAAGTCGAGAATCCCGCCATCTTCGGCAAGCTCCTCAGCACCGTTATCGGAGGCAATTCCGACAAATTCGTGGTATCCAGGATGATGCGCGGGAAAGATATCTTCATCCCCCGCCCCGACACCGTTCTCGAGAAAGGCGACAAACTGCTGATCGTGACCTCCCAGCCCTATGTGGACGAGGTCCGCATCATTTTCGGAGAAGAAGTCCCCATGCATCTGGACGATTGGAAGAAGATGGACCTAAACCTAGTTTCCAAGCGCCTCAGCATCACCAAGTCCTCCCTTACCGGAAAGCATCTCAAGAACCTTCACATCCGCTCTACCTATGGTGTTACGGTTACAAGGGTGCTGCGCGCAGGCGTAGAGCTGGTTGCCAGCCCCAATCTGATATTGCAGATGGGCGACAGCATACAGGTAGTAGGTACGGAAGATTCCATAAATGCAGTGGCCAAGCTGGTCGGGAACAAGCCCGAAAGCCTCTCTCATCCAAATCTGGTGCCCATTTTTGCGGGTATTGCGCTGGGAGTCATCTTCGGCAGCCTGCCCATACGCTTCCCCGGCATACCCCAGCCTGTCAAGCTCGGTCTCGCCGGCGGTCCGCTGATAATTGCAATACTCCTCGGCCATTTCGGTCCCAAGCTCAGGATAACCACCTACACCACCCTCAGCGCAAATATGATGATACGCGAAATCGGTATCAATCTCTTCCTTGCCGCAGTCGGTCTTGGTGCCGGCGAGAACTTTGTGAGTTCCCTGGTCGGAGGTGGTTATATGTGGATACTCTACGGCGCAGCAATCACAATTGTACCCATCGTGATTACAATGTTGGTGGCCAGGTTCGTCTGCAAGCTGAACTTCTTCCAGATCTGCGGACTTATCACCGGCTCATCGACAAATCCCCCCGTGCTTGCATTTGCACAGGGGGCATATGGGAGTGATTATACTTCTGTGAATTACGCAACCGTCTATCCCCTCTCCATGTTCATGAGAGTGCTGGTAGCCCAGTTGCTCATACTCTTCGCACTGGCCTAATCGCCAAGTACGGCATCGCGCAGCGCCTCGAGAGCGGGTATGTCACCTTCTTTCATGGCGCTGCGAATCGTTACTACAGGCTCCAGTATAGTGACATTCTTCATTGCCGAGAACTTCTCCTTCATTACCCTTGCTGCGGAAGGAGCCCAGGACCCGTTCTCTATAAGACCGACGCGCCTTTTCTGCCAGCTCTTGTCCTGCAGATGGGCCAGGAACTCTGCGGCCGGAGGGAAGAGGCCGGCATCGTAGGAACAAGCCGCAAGGACCGTGGTACCGTAGCGGAAAGCATCTTCCACAGCTTCTGCCTGATCGTCGCTGGTAAGGTCGGAGAAAGCTACTTTGACGCCCTTCTCTTCGAGCATGGAAGCAAACTTGCGGGCAACCTTCAGGGTATTGCCATGGATTGAGGCACAGGCCACGAAAACGCCCTCCGATTCCACCTCGTAGCTGCTCCAGGTATGGTAGAGCTTGAGATAAGGGCTCAGCTCTCCTTTGAGCACGGGACCGTGTAGAGGGAAGATGCTGGCTATTTCCACCGTGTCAAGCTTCTTCAGAAGGGTCTGCACCGGACCGCCGTACTTCCCTACTATGTTGAAGTAGTAGCGACTGGCCTCGCAGGACCAGTCCTGTTCTTCGTCGGAATCGAAGCCATTGTGGCTGAGCCCGCCGAACTTGCCGAAGGCATCTGCCGAAAACAGTATCTTCTCGCTCTGCTCGTAGCTCATCATCACCTCGGGCCAATGCACCATAGGGGCCATGAAGAAGCGCAGACTGTGCTTGCCGAGTTCCAGGATATCTCCTTCCTTTACGGCCTTTGAGCGGCCTTCCAGGGCTATTCCGGGGAAGAACTGGGGAATCATCTGCATGGCCTTGTCGCTGGCCACAACCACCATGGACGGGAAGCGCTCCAGCAGCCAGGATATCTGGGAGGAGTGGTCGGGTTCCATATGATGGATGATGAAGTAGTCCGGGGCGGCGCCGTCGAGGGCTTCCAGAAGGTTCTCCCGCCAGGCATCGGAGGTGCTGCTGTCGGTAGAATCCATTATCGCTATCTTGCTATCTTTAATCAGCCAGGAATTGTATGACATTCCGTCAGGAATTATGTACTGGCTTTCGAATTTAGGTTCCGAGTAATCGTCTGTTCCTATGTAGATCAGAGAATCATTGAATTTGCGTATCATATCTGGATATAAGGGTTTTAGCGACTAGATGGGCCGTCGACCAGGCTGCCTGAAGGTTGAATCCGCCCGTGACTGCATCTACGTCCAGTATTTCTCCTGCAAAAAACAAGCCCGG
>JAILMV010000157.1 GCA_024692185.1 Bacteroidales bacterium
GGGCAGGATGGATTTCACGACGCTGGCCGATGACACGTCCCAGGCGTCTCCCCCGGTAACGAGGTTGTCCGGGTGCCAGGAGAAGGTAACCATGCCGCCGCGCGCAATGTGCTGGAGGGCGGCTTTGCGCATAAGGCCGAAAGGCACGCCGTCGAGGTTTTTATCTACGCCATGTTCAATGTCTCCGAGGTCAAAACCCACCATGGCGGGATACTGGCCGCAGACGTCCTTTACGTCCGAGCGGTCCAGCGGGTCGTTCTCATAGTTCTCCACGCACCAGGTGTGGCCGTAGGCGTAGGTGTCCTGGTGGCCGTAGGCAATCTTGTCCTCCTCGGCATAGGTAAAAAGACGGTGAACCAATTGGTCTTTAGGCGTTTCCATAGGCTTTTTGTTGCCCGTCGAGCAAGCTACCAAAGCAGCAAAAGCAATTGCGGTAAATGTCAAGTATTTCATATATTTGGCCGATTAAAATGTAGGTGCACTGTCATAAACGCTCTGTAGCGTGTAAGCGGGGTCGGTGGAGGTGTAAGCCGCCACAATAGTCTCAATTATTTCGCCGGACGAGCCGATAAAATCACCCGTACCGTGATTGACATAAGCGTGATGTTCCTGTCCGTAGCCCGGAGAGCCGTTGTCCCAAAGGAAGCAAGGCAGACCGTAAGTTTTTGCAGCTTTCACGAAATACTCCATGTAGTATTTATAGAACGCCCATGCCCTTGCATCGGCAGGATTGCGGAGAGAGCAGCCGAATTCGCCCAAATAACAAGGTATTCCGTGTTCCGCGTAAGTGGTCAGCTTTTCAAGAGTGTTGCGAATAGCCTGTTCGTCAGTGACATGGGCGCCACCGGATACCGTCCCTGTATGTCCCCAATCGGAATGCTGGCTGGGGCCGATGGTATATTCATAGGGATCGTAACAGTGGATTGACAGCATGGTACGGTTTGCCGGATCGGCAGGGATCAGCATAAACTCAGTGTAATTGGGACTGGCCGCGTATGTAGGAACTCCCAGCCAGCGGGTGGCGTTGTTGCCGCCGGTTGCACGGACAGCATCCACAAACACCTGGTTCCACTCATTGATGACTTTACACTTTTTCTCCGTATTGGAGGATGATGACCACTCTCCGCCATAGATAAGTTCGTTGAAGGATTCCATAATCAGAAAGTCGCCCTTGTCTTTGAACTTGTTTGCAATCTGAGCCCAGACAACAGCTATTTTCTGCTTTATTTGTTGATTGGAGAGTTCACTGTTAACTGCATCTTTCAAATTTAACCAGTGTCCGTCACCGTGGTCTTCGTCGTGATGGGTGTTCACAATTACACTCAAGCCGGCTTTTTCGGCAAAGCCTACAACTTCATAAACCCTGTCAATCCACTCTTTGTCAATTATATAATCAGGTGCAGGGCCTATTTTTCCAAGCCAGGTGACTGGGATACGTACCGAGGAAAAGCCATATTCCTTAAGCTTAGTAAACGTGGCTTGGGTGGCAGGAATGCCGCCCCAGCAGGTTTCGCTGGGCATGTCGCCAGAATAAGCGTCAAAATGATTGCCAAGATTCCAGCCAAGTCCCATGCGCGAAGACTGAGCTTTGGCAAGTTCCGGGTCTCCGGCTCTTCCCTTTTGCCGGATCGGCAAAAATACGCTGGAAACGCCTGAGGATACTATTTTAATCTGAGAACTGCGCTCATCAAATGACAGATTGGATGAAAGCGTGAAAGTTACCGTACGTTTGTAATTTGAATATTCGCCTTCTTTTTTGCTCACCCACTCCGGAAGGCCGACCAGCTTTGGAATGGAAGGAGCCGTTATCTCCACCACGAATTCTCCCTCCGCAGCACCGGATTCTATACTCGGGACAGAAAGAGTTATCGCATCGGGAGCCTTATCCGTCTCCTTTTCGGGGGTATTGCAGCAGCCGACAAGAGACAGGACAAAAAGTGCAGATAGGAAGCGTATTGTTCTCATTATTCGTACAGGTCTGACGGTAATTCATCACGGGTTATAACGGCCTCATTTGCAAAAGAGCTGACCCACCAGTTGATATTGGCATGATCGTGCGCGAAATTACGGCTTCCGTCAAGATCATTATCGTACCAGGGCATGAAGAAGAGCCATTTTGCACCGGCGTTCCACTGAGCAGACATATCGGCCACATTGCCGCATTCGCTGAGGGCGACCATCTTCTGCGGCCAGTATCCGCTGATGGTGGAGAACTGTCCCGCCACGGAATTGGCGGAGCCTACGTTATAGATGTCTCTGCCTACTATGTCGACATATTCATCGCCGGGATAGTATGACCAGTCTTTGCTGGTGCTGGAGGACGTTTCGGTAGTCCATACCCAAATCAGATTCTTTACCCCTTTCTTTTTCAAGTAATCGAACACGAATATCCACAGCGCGCGGTAAGCGTCGCCGCCTTGTGCGCCCCACCAGAACCACTTGCCTGCGGCCTCGTGAAGGGGACGCCAGATTACAGGAATTCCTTCTGCCTGAAGCTGTAGCAGATAAGCGGCCACCTTGTCAAGATCGGCCGCAGCGACGCTGTTCTCCCAGGTGCCGGAAACCGGAACGTTTTTAGCCTGGAAAGTATTGCCTTCGCTATAAAAAGCATAATCAGAAGAGCCTTGCTTTTTAGGTACGTTCCAATGCCAGCCGATGCTGACGATACCGCCGTTATCGAACCAGTCTTTGGCTACGGAGATGTCGCCGTAGTTAATCCAGGCACCTTCTCCAGAGTCTTTGAGGTGGATGTAATCAAAAGTTGCGACAGCGGGATATTTGCCCGTGTGAGTATTTATCCATTCCGCCTCTTCAATATTCCAGTTAACTTTTGCCATAGCTGCCGACAAGGTCTTTTTGCCCCACACATCGTCTTTAAGATAGGTGTACAGCTTTTTGGAGTTGGCTATAGCGTCTTTTGTAACGGGAACTGATGGAATGGTAGCATCAGGGTCCACTATCGGTTCGTCGGGATCGATGTACTTTTCCTCTGTAGTAAAGTTAAGACTATAAGCCTTGTTAAGCGAGCCGTCGGCCGATTCCACAGCCCCGGCGGCTAAAGACAGATTATACTGTTTTCCATACTCCAGGGTCCCAAAACTGATGCGCAGACGTTTGTTGCTGACCGAGGTCTCGAGAGAAACGCCCCCCATGCTGATTTTAGATACATCCTTAAGAGTGATGCTGGTATTGAAAACCAAGTCGATAACGCCCAAATCCAGGCCGATTCCGGTGGCTCCGTCGGCAACTGTAGATGATGTCACCTCCGGGATGACTGTTTTATCGGCGGGAGTTTCCCCCGGTTTTGTACATGCTGCCAGAATTGCAACAATGCAGGCAAATGAAAGCAGAATTCTGTTTTTCATACAATACTTTTATGACTGGATTCCGGAGGCGGTATCACCCCCCTCCGGAATTAAAAACTACTTGTGAGACAAGCGGAAATTGTCGAACTTCATGCCAACGGGGAATGCCTGCACGGATGTGCCGTCCACAAACAGACCATTGGTGTCGCCTGACAAATTAATGGTACCTGACTGTCCATGCTCAAACGTATATGTTGCCCATTTACCGTTTCCGGTAACTCCAGCCAGGAAGGTTTCACCCCACCATATCCAGGTGCCGCCAAGCACTAACTGAACTTTGCAAGTGCCATCTTGAGCCCAGCCTGAAGGAATGAAGATATCAATTTTGACTTGATAATTGGAAATATCTTCCCCTTCGGGGAGTGCCGGAGCATAGTCTGCAAAGTGATTGCAGTTAATAATCCAGGCATTTACGCTTTCAGAAGTCACTTCCAAGAAATGATTTCCATCCTCTTCTTTCGCTTCGGCACAACCGCTCCAACTACCATCCCAGCTCCAGTCATGCGCCCCGTGCTTTTCGTAGTCATTCAGCATGATATCTGAAGGCTTCACGGGTTCCACGCCGCTGTTTTCATAGGTGTAATAGACCTTCTTGATGATAACGGATTGTCCTGCGACCACAAGGCCTGTGCTATAAAGCATCTGGACGTCAGCAGCCGTAAGCGTAATAGGATAGCTGGTACTGCCGGCAGTCATATCTACGCATCCCCATTCATTTGCAGGGAATCCTTCAAGCACTACCCAGTTACCGTCCATAATCTTGAGTTGAGGTCCTTTGTCCGGATTGGTTTGTTTAATCTCGTAGTCAATATGTAAGATTGCGCCGTTTGGAATGTCCTTTAGTACACCCCTATTGTCCCAAGACAAATTGACTGTGGTGCCCCAACTGTCGCCCAGGTCAGTTTCACCTTCCCATACCACTACAGTTGTTACAGCGCCCTTCACCTCAACGGAATATGAGCAGAATTCCTCATCGCCGTTGAACAGGACAAATTTGGGATTATAAGTACCGGTTTCCAAATCGGCAGGAATCAGGAACTCAAAGCGGGTATCGGTACGCTCGACATAGCCGGTAACCTTTGTCTCGCCGAAGTAGATAGCCTCGATCAGGTTGAAGTTGGAGCCTTCCATGACTACGGGTTCACCTACTGAGGCGGGCGAAGTCAGGCTGCTGACATTGATCAGGGCATCGTAGGTCACCTCGATCGCCGTGGATTCTGCACTGTCGTCGTTTGCTGCTTTCACGACAATAGTACCGGAGGTTACCGTTGCTGTGGTATGAACGGTGATTTCAGTATCGCTCACAGCGTCGAATTCCAAGCTGGTTCCAGCAAGGGCGACGGAAGTTACAAGATCAAGGTCTGTACCTGTAACAGTGATATCGTTTCCGGCCACGATGCTGGCGGGAGACACTGCGCTGATAACCGGTTTTACAAGAGTAATCGCCTCGGTATCTATTGTTTTGCCAGATGCCGTTGTAAGAGTGAGGGGGCCATCGACAGCACTTGCCGGAATTGCAGTGACAATTTTGCTGCCGTCATTGGAGAATTCCACACTTGCTTCGCCAAAGGCTACTCCGGTGACAAGGTCGAGGTTTGTGCCTGTGATTGTCACGTTGTGCCCTGCTTTGAAAACATCCTCGGCAGCTACTGCCAGTTCGGAAGGCATTGCAACAGTGATGGCATTGGTGGTTTCAATCTTGTCTCCGGCTGCCGTAGTAAGGGATACAGCACCATCCTGCACGGTGAAAGGAACAGTGACGACAATCTTAGTGTCGGTAAGTTCCTCGAAATCATCGGCAACAATTGCAGAGCAGCCGGGGAAGCTTACTTCGTCAACCGAAGTGAACAGCGTACCGGTGATGGTCACTTTGTCGCCTGGACGGACAGTTTCAGGACTTGCAGTGGCAACGGTGGGCTGTACAATTTCGAAGCTTTCCTCGGAATAGAGCTGGTTACCGTTTCCGTCCTGGATGAAAATCTTGCCGCTTACGGCGCCTCGGGCCACAGGAGCCTCGATCTTGTACCTGGTCTGGGACTCGAAGTCTTCAGATGCCGTGAATGCGTCCTGGTTGGCCGCAAAGCCCATACCGACGATATTGTTCAGGTAATCACCGGTAATGGTGATTATGTCACCGGGCTTGAGGGGGCTCGATGCGGCCTCCGCCTTTGTGATATAGAACGGCTCGGTAAAGGTGAGTTCTGTCTTGGTGGTGATTGTACCGCCAGGATATGTGAGAACAAGGACTCCGGCCTCGGTCTCTATAGGAACCGTAATCTTGAAGCCGGCGGCAGTCTGTTCCAGTAATTCTGTCACTACAACATTTTCACCGCCAAGGGTGACGGAAGTGATCTTGTCCAGATTCTGTCCCACGAAGGAAAGGGTGTTTCCGCGAAGCACGGGGTTGGGGCCAAAAGCTTCCAACACAACCGCAGTCTTGTCCACCACATAACCGTTAGGTTCCTTGGCGCAGGAGGCTACCATGGCGATAATCGCCGCTGCATAAAGAATATATCTTAAAGTTTTCTTCATAATCGTGTCCTCCTTTATTTAATCTTTACAAGACGGAGGTTGTCAATCTTGAGATCCAACTCACCGGGACCGTCTGCAGCGCCGAAGGGCATCATATGGAAGTTAACCATATCGTCGAATGAGCCGATATGGCGTTCTTCGTCCTCAGCCTTGCTTGTAGTGAAGTCACTGATGGGGATGCGGATGGTGCTCCACACACCGGGCGTAAAACCGGTCTCGTACAACTTCCAGTGGTACTGGGCCTCGGTGCCATCTACAGATTGCTCGGTGACGGCTTTGTTGAACCAGAGAATCATGGGGGTGCAATCCCATTTTTCGCAGCAGTACTCAAACTCGATGGCATAGTCGGCAGGTTCGCCTTCGCTCACAAGCGGTGTCTGCTCGGGGTTGATCCACATAAGCTGCATCTCGTTGGCAGGCCAGGCCCAGTTGCCAACGCCTCCATATAGGTGCAGATACTGGCCGGAGCAGG
This sequence comes from Bacteroidales bacterium, assembly GCA_024692185.1. Classification (GTDB taxonomy): domain Bacteria; phylum Bacteroidota; class Bacteroidia; order Bacteroidales; family UBA932; genus Cryptobacteroides. The sequence goes on from JAILMV010000157.1 coordinate 6,370, forward strand.
GGTTTTCCTCGCCAAAGCGGCTAATGTTCCAAGGATTCCATGTGGCCGTTTCGGAGAAGTCTGCAAACAGACCCTCAGTCGTGTGCCATTTGAATGCGGAACGGGTTGTACCGTATGCCGACGTAACTGAAATCGGACCTTCGATATCCACTCCGACGGGGACGGTGATATTGACCTCGGTTTCAGTGACGCTGTTCACGGTTGCAGCCACCTGGCCGGGGAAAGTAACGTCCACCTTACCGTCTTCGCGTGCAAAGAAATATTTGCCGTGAATAACAGTCTGAGAGCCCACGGGAGCATACAGGCAATCCATGGATTCCACAGAAGGAGAAGGGATGATGACGGCTATATCAAATTCAGCTTTGGCGCCGCCGCTAGTTTCAAGATACATCTTGTTGGTCACCTCGGAAGGCATTGTGGAGGGAACCTGGCAGATGATGGAAGTGGGAGTTATAAGGGTGGGATTGAGTTTGCTGGCCTGGTCGTTGAAAGCGATTTTAACCACTTCTCCCAGGTTCTCACCAATCACGGCCACCGTACTTCCCATGGAAACAGATGTGAGGAGCTTATCGCTCTGCTTCACATCCACAGGACGCACAAAGCGCACCACCGGCTTTGCATCCGATGCTTTGTTGTTGCAGGAACTTAAAAAAGCACCTGCCGCAAGCAATATGGAGATTACAGATATAAATTTGTGTTTCATAGGGCGTTCTGTTATTCTTCGGTACTGAAGTCATATTCTACTGCCGCCTCTTTCAGGATAGGGGCGTCTGTAGCCTCGGATTCCGGAATGGGAAGGTACATGGACGCATCGGTGAAAACGATGTTGTTCACACGGTACTGACGAAGGTATTCGGCACCTTTGTAGTAATCCTGGTTCATGGTTCCGTCGGCATTCTCAGAAGTGATGGTCATGTTTTCCCAGATTGTGGTGTAGAAGGACTTGTCGTTTTCCCATACGTACTGGTCTTCAATAGTGAAAGTAGGGTTGCCGGCAGAATCGTAGGTGAAATTGTCGCTTCCCCAGTTGAAAACGTACTTTTTGTCACGTTCCATTCCGTTCAGGTATGCAAGACCCGCAGCATGGTCACGATACCACACGCGCTTGACATCCATCCAGTTCATACCCTCCATTGCAAACTCTTTGCGGCGCTCGCGGATGATATCCTCGAAGCTTATGGAAGTGTACGTGTTCTGAAGACCTGCACGGTCAAGAATCTCACCCATGTAAGCAATGGCTGTATCATCGGAGGTTGAGGAAGCCGTGCCGATGCAAGCCTCGATGTAAACCATCATGACATCAGCAAAGCGGAGAAGATACATGTTGTTTCCGCCATCCTGATTAAGGCCGACCTGACCGTCGCAGTCGGTAGGTTTGCCTATCACGTATTTACGCACATGGGCAAGCATCTCGTTTGAAGATTCCACCTGGGTGTCAAGGTTGTCAGGATCGCGATAGCTGTACTGATAAGTATATCCGCCGTCCGCTGTCGCAAGATTAGCGTAATAATCGCCATTTGTCATGAAGACGCCCTTACGACGGAGGTCATTTGATGCATAAAGTTCCTGGAGAGACAAGGTGGGACCTTTACCGGCGCCCCAGGTCTGGTCGGCCAGACGGGAACTGCGAGACCAGTTGGCGTTACGGGAATTACCTTCTGCATATTCACCCTTCATGCACTGGATGGCAATTAAGGATTCCTTGCAGTTGTTGCCTTTTACGCCGAACATTTCCTCGTAGTTATCATACAGGCCATAACCGACTGCCTTGCCTGCGTCGACGGCAGTCTTTGCGGTAGTCTTAGCAAGTTCATACAGCGAAGCGTCTTTCTTGAAAGCCGCATGCTGCAAATAAACTTTTGCCAAAAGGCCCCGGGCCGAAGTTTTGGTCACACGGCCGGGATCATCAGTTTCCGGAAGATATTCTACGGCTTTGGCCAAGTCTCTTTCCATGAATTTGTAAAGAGATTCCTGCGTGTTCTTGTGCACGTAGATAATATTCGGATTCTCACTGGCCGCAGTAATCAAGTTGGTCGCATTCTCAATAATAGGAACTTCGCCCCAATACTCAGTGAGGAACAGATATGCTGCAGCACGCATGGTATAAGCTTCACCGAGGGCTGCATTTACATCTTCCTCGGAAACTCCGTTGGAAAGCGCTGCGGAAGGCATATCGTTGATAACGGAATTGGCCATTGAAATCACACGGTAAAGGCCTACCCATCCATTTCTGAGGTAAGAATTGGTAGATGTCACCGAGTTGTAATAGTAGTGGCCTTCATCTGCATATGTATAATACATATCACCGGCCATCATGTCGCCCGCATAGAACATGAAATTGGCATGGAAGTCAAACCATGCCTTTCCTGCATACAGGACTGCTGTATTGGAACGGATGGAAGCCTTGGAGTTGTAGTAATTGTCGGACATCAGGGTGTCCTTAGGCTCAACTGAAAGCCATTTGTCGCAGGAAACTGCGGAGAGGACTGCTGATGTGAGTGCGATAATCGTAAATATCTTTTTCATTGTACTGTCCTCCTTTTTAGAATGTTATATTGACACCGAAGGTGACAGAAAGCGGAGTGGGATATCGGCCGCGGTCGATGTTCTGGAGCAGGGAACTCTGGTTGAAAGCACCGATTTCAGGGTCGAAGCCGGAATATCTGGTTATAGTGAACAAGTTGCTGGCGTTCACGTAAACCTTTGCGGCGGTGATGGGCGTCTTCTCGAAAATCTTTTCAGGGAAACGATAGCCGAGAGAGAGGGTCTGCAAACGCAGATAGGAAGCGTCTTCAAGCCAGCGCTCGCTCATGCGGAGGTTGCCGTTGAAGTCGTTGAGGGAAGCTCTGGGAAGCAGATAACCCCACTTGGAGGCCTTGCCGGTCCCGGCCACAAGAGCGCCGTTTTCATCATAGCGGGCACGCTCGTTGGCGGTAATCAGCTGGTTGTCCCACAGAGAGTTGAAGGCCTCTGTGCGGAAGCGGGAGAAGTTGAGAATCTTACCGCCTACAGAGCCGACGAACGCAACATTGAGGTCAAAGCGGCCGATCATGAAGGTGTTGGTGAAACCGAAGGTGAAAAGCGGGTTCGGATCGCCGATTACAGTCTGGTCGTAAGCGTCGATTATGCCGTCCTTTACACCCTCGGGACCGGAGATGTCCTTGAATTTGATATCACCTGCATATACACCGGTTGTCTTGTTTACCAGGTTGACACCCGGGTTCATGGGATCTTCCACCTGGACAGGAGCTGCTAAAATCTCGTCGGCATCCTTGAACAAACCGTCGACTTGGTAACCATAGAATACGCCGATAGGCTGGCCTACCATGATCTTGGTAGCTGTCTGGAAGCCTGAATACCAGTCAATGGCGCCGCTGAGCGTCTGCGTATCGCTGTTAAGGGCATCTACGCGGTTACGGTTCAGGGAGAATACCACGTTGGTGCTCCAGTTAAAGTTACGCGTTTCGATATTGTGGGTCGTAAGGTTGATATCGATACCACGGTTGCTGGTCTGGCCCATATTCACCATCGGCGTAGCTATATCTTGATACTGGGTTGTACCGCCGAGATATGCAGGAACGGACATCTGAAGGAGCAGGTCTTTAGACTTCTTGTAATAGGCGTCCACCGTGAGGTTGATACGGCCCCTGAGGAAGCTGAGGTCAATACCGGCATTGTACTGCTCGGAAGCTTCCCATTTAAGATTTGGATTGGCTATATTGGCCATGAAGTAAGCAGTGCCGCCCATACTCTCAGGAACATTGAAAGAATTCATTTTGGCGCTGTAAAGGAAGGAACCGATATTTGAGTTGCCAACCTGACCATAGCCGAGACGGAGCTTGAACTCGTTCACTGCTTCTTTGATGTTTTCCCAGAAAGGCTCTTCGGAAATTCTCCATGCAAGGGCTGTGGAAGGGAAGATGCCCCAGCGGTTCTGGGGACCGAATTTTGAGGAGCCATCGGCACGAACCGTAGCAGTTACGTAATAGCGCTCTTTCCAATTGTAGTTGACACGGCCGAAGAAGGAGGCCATCGTATCGCCGTCCAGATGTCCTTGATTGGAGACAAAGGTACCGTCATTGGTAACAATGTGAACCAGATCTGTAGAAAGCTTCTGCTTAATAATCTGACTGTTGCTCCACTGGCTCTTGGAAGCTTCGAAACCCAGCATGGCGCCCAGGTTGTGGGAACCGCCAAGCGTTACGTTATAGTTGGCGTAGGTCTTGGACTGGAAGTACAGGGAGTGGTCTTCCCTCTGCATGATCTGGTTGGTGTCGCTGGAAAGCATGCCGAAGGAATAAGTAGGGATGAAGCAACGGTTGTTGTTGTCGTTGTTGTCAAAGTTGAATTCCGTGCGGATATTCAGGTTCTTGATGGGATCTATGCTCAAATAGATGCTGCCCATGCTGCGGTTACGCTTATAGTCATTGCTCTTCATCTGAGCAAGCCAAACGGGATTCCAGCTGGATGAACCGTACACAGTGTCCGGGCCCGCCCAGTTGCCTTCGAAGTCATAGATAGGAATGCTGGGCATCATAGTGAGGGCCTGGAGGATAACACCGTCCGTACCATCGTTGTTGGTGATAACCTCGTCAGTGTGAGTATAGGCTAACGAGGCACCGGCATGGAGCCAGTCCTTGATGTCGGCATCTACGTTGATACGGCCGTTGTAACGGGTGAAGGAGGAGCCGATGATAACACCGTCCTGGTTAGTATAACCGGCACTGGCGGCTACTCTGAGCTTTTCGGTACCACCCGTTACGTTAATTGAGTGGGAATGCGCAAGGGCTGTGCGGAACACGGCGTCCTGCCAGTCGGTACCTGCGCCCAGAAGTTCCGGATCCTTGAAGATTTCGCTGACGCTTTGGTTCAGCTCGTCATAAAGGCCTATCTGATAATTGGCATACTCACGCAGATTCATCATGGGGAGCTTGTGAGTAATCTGCTGGACAGTGACATAACCATCATACGAGAGGTTTGTCTGACCTGCCTTGCCACGCTTTGTGGTGATGATGATAACACCATTGGCACCATTGGCACCATAAATAGCCGTTGCCGATGCATCCTTGAGAACATCGATGCTGACGATATCAGTAGGTGAGATTGTGGACAGGGGGTTCACCACGTTCTGTCCATTGGTACCACCGGCCCAGTCGAAACCGCCGATTTGGTTACCGGCACCGGAAAACGGAATTCCGTCCACGATGTACAGGGGCTCGTTGGTGTTGTTGATGGAGCTGGCGCCACGCACGCGGATTGAGCTGGCACCACCCGGAGCACCCGAATTCTGGGTAATCTGCACACCGGAGACCTTACCCTGGAGCATCTGGTCCACGTTAGAGGCGATGGTCTCGCGCAGTTTCTCGCCGCCTACAGATGCGACGGAACCGGTGAGATCCCTCTTTTTGACAGTACCGTAACCCACGACGACAACTTCGTCGAGGAATTCGGCATCCTCTTTCAGGAATACGTCGATGACTTTTTGCGAGCCAACAGCGATTTCCTGAGTTGCATAGCCGATGGAAGAGAACACGAGCGTAGCGCCGGGCTTCACCGTGATC
>JAILMV010000177.1 GCA_024692185.1 Bacteroidales bacterium
AATGCTCATAACATCCGGGGCTGGATTGCGGAGCTATCGAAGACGACTACCCGAGCCTGCTCTCAATATCCTTCGGCCTTGCGTGCCGTATTCAACCGTGCCAAGAAAGAATACAATGACGAGGAAGCCGGCATCATCAACATTCCACAAAGTCCTTTTCAGCATGTGGATATTCCGTCTGTCCCCGTCGTGAAGAAACGCGCCCTCTCCAAGGCAAAGATTCGCAAGCTTGCTGCCCTGCCATATCAGCCGGTATCCTACAAGGGTTACAACCGGTATAACCTGGCGAAAGATATGTGGCTGCTCTCCTTCGGGTTGGTCGGCATGAATTCAGTGGATCTTTACAACTGTACTGACTACCAGAAAGGGCGCATCACCTATCAGCGCACCAAGACGAAAAATCGCAGGGCGGACCACGCGGAAATATCCATCAAAGTTGATCCCCGTATTAAACCCCTCGTTGATAAATATAGAGATCCGACTGGTGAGCGCGTGTTTGACTTCTATCATCACTACTCTACCTCAGATGCATTTGGCTTGAACATAAACAAGGCTCTCAAAGACATAGGAGACGCAATCGGTGAGCCTGGCCTTCAGTACTATTCCGCTCGTCACAGCTGGGCCACAATCGCAGCAAACGACGCCAAGGTTGATGGCTATGTGCTCCAGCAGGCCTTGAACCACGTTGACGAAAACATGAAAATCACCGACCGCTATGTCAAGAGGTCGTGGAAGCCGATAGATGACGCGAATAAAAAAGTGTTAGATATTGTGAAGCTGCCGGAACTTGAACTGACAGAAGTGCAGTATCGGTCCCTTTCCGCTGAGGAAAAAGAAATAGAGACGAAAAAGGCCCGGGCAAGAGCAGCCGCCAAGAAGAAAAAATAGGCTATCTCCTCCTTCTCTTCTTGTCTTTCATTTGAGTCCTGGCAAGGTAATCCTGCACGCCTTGCGGGCTCATGGCGTGGGTGCATTTAAGTTCCACCTTCTTGTGCTGAATATAACCCCACCAGCGGCAGGCGTCATACGTCCTTCCGTCAGGAAATAAGTCGTGTGCCCACCACCCGCAGGTTTCACATTGGGGAGTTTGCTCGTCATAGTACGGGCCGTCCATCAGGCGACATTCTCAAACGAGAAATACACTTCGAGACCGCAAGCTTCTGCGATTTTGTGGAGAGTGTGGAAAGGGATGCAGTCCTGCTTGTAGTAGTAGGTGTATACTCCGGTTGCCTTAATCCCTCGTCCTTCAAGATAGGCCGTATCGTACCCGTAGCGCAGCTTAATTCTGGAAAGACAAGCTGCTACCGTCACGTAACCCCGTTCATTACGTGTATCGGTCACATGGCCAAAATAGGGCTCGTCCCCAGGGCGCGTCATGTCCACACAAAGGTCGGCGCCAAAGTGTTCAGCAAGGATTTTCAACTTGGGTACCGACGGCCGGTTGGTGATTACCCAGTTGTTGACGGCCGTGGGCGTGATGCCAACGATATTCGCTACATCCTTATTGGTGAGGCCATGCTTTGCCTGAAAGTCCCGCAGGAACTGGAGTTCGGGTGTGATCCGTTGTTTCCTCATGTTTGTTGTATTTTAAGTTTATGCTGAAAGTTTGTTTTCATTCATGCCCTGGAACAGATCCTTGATAATCTGGAGGAGGCTGTCCTGGGTCTTGTCTTTCTTTTTGAGTATGCCGGTGATTCGTCCGTCGATGGTATCCGGCGCAACCAGGTGGTAGATGAGTACCGGATGGCCCTGCCCCTGCCTGTAGAGACGGGCGTTAGCCTGCTCATATAGTTCCAGGTTCCACGTCGTGGTGTACCAGATGATGATATGGCCGCCGTCCTGCATGTTGAGGCCGTAGGATACGGAAGCCGGATGTGCAACCAGGACCTTGATCTTCCCGGCATTCCACTCCTTGAGGACGTCGGGCTGGCCATTGAAATAGACAGGGCTGTATGGTTTCAATTCCGTCATAATCCGGTCGCGCTCGCTCGTGTATCCATAGTAAACGAGAACGGGACTTTCGGCCGCCTCCACCATATCCTTGAGGGTTTCCATCTTGGTGCTACTGACCGTATGAGCCTTCTTGTCTTCATCATAGACGGTTCCACCGGTGAACTGGATCAGCTTGTTGGCAAGTGCCGCGGCTGTCTGCGCCGTAATGGTCTCCGCGTCGCTGGACATCACAAAGTCACTCTCGAATTGCCGGTACGCCTCCATCTCCTTCGGCTCCAGAGGGCACTGCTGGTATATGTAGGAAACCTTCGGCATTTCCAGATAGTCCTCGCTCTTCATGGAAAGGGAGATGTCCGCAATTTTTTCGGCAATTTCCTCCTTCGCACCATCGCACGGCAACCACTCGTACACTACGGTTCCGTTGCCGCGGCCAGGCTTGAAATACCGGTCACGATACTGACTGATATAGCGTCCCAGCCGGTCACCGCCATCGAGGAGATAGATCTGCGCCCACAAGTCTTCCAGCCCGTTGGGCGCCGGCGTTCCGGTAAGCTCGATTACTCTGTCAATGCTTCCACGCACGGACTTGAGCGCCTTGAATCTGCCGGACTTATGATTTTTGAAGCTGGTGCTCTCGTCCAGCACCACCGTATCGAAGGGCCACTGCGCGCCATAGGAAAAGAGCGTATCAACCAACCATTTCAGATTGTCACGGTTGATTACATAGATGTCGGCCGCTTTCTTCAGGGCCTGCATACGCTTCTTCTCCGTTCCCATGACGATTGATACCTTCAGGTCTTTCAGGTGGTCCCATTTCTCACATTCTCCGCTCCAGGTGTTCTGGGCAACGGACTTCGGCGCCACTACGAGCACGCGCTTCACCTCGCACCATTCGATAAGGTTCTTTATGGCCGTGAGCGTGGAAACAGTCTTCCCAAGCCCCATGTCAAGGAACAGGGCTGCATTCTTGTGACTCTCAACGAAGTTGGTCGCTCTCTTCTGGTAGTTGTGCGGGTTATACTGCATCGTTATATCGTTTTGAGGGTTTGAATGAGTTCTTGCACGGATACTTTGTCGTCCACTACGTAAACCTTGAAACCAAGGGCCTCCAGCTCGGCGCAGGTAATCTGTTGCAGGGCGTTCCTTCTTTTGCCGGTCGTCTTCACCTCGGCAAAGCAGGTGTAGGCGCCAGGCATGAGAATCAACCGGTCCGGCAGGCCCCGGTGATACTGGCTGGTGAGCTTGATGCATGCCCCGCCCAGCGCGGTCACTTGCCGCACCAGCTGCCGTTCAAGGTATTTTTCGCTATATATCTTCATTAGAAAAGTTCCTTATCGTCGTCATCGTTATCAAAATCATCGTCCGGTCTGCTTACGCTGGTAGGAGGCGGGACCAGACCCGGGCTCGGCACCTCTATTTCGAACTTTGAATAATCAATGGCAAATACTTTCCGCTGCCTGCCGTATCCAGGTACTGCAACACGTTCCCCGTCGTTTAGAAGCGTAAGGCCCGGAAGGGTGCCCAGGATAGCATTCACACGTTGCGAAGAGAACAGAGCGGACTTGTCACCCAGCTTGGCATCGTACAGCTCGGAAACGATTTCCTGCGCACAAATTGTGGTGCGGTGTGTATAGGAGACCACGGTGTCACTGTACCGAGCATATCCTAATTGGATGTAGCGCTGCCTTTCCTGTGGTGT
>JAILMV010000097.1 GCA_024692185.1 Bacteroidales bacterium
CAGGGCACGGACCTCGTCCAGTTCGTGCTTGAGCACTTTTTCTTTGGGAAGACGGAATTCGGGGATGCCGTATTCGAGCACTCCGCCGGGTTTGTGGAGAGCCTCGAAGATGGTGACGTCGTAGCCGGCTTTGGCAAGGTCGGTGGCGCAGGCCAGCCCTGCAGGGCCGCTGCCGATTATCGCCACCTTGCGGTGGGAGGGGTGTAAACCCTCTTCACCGTTCGCTTCGCTCACGGTCCCCCCTCTTACATTGCCGAGGGTGGCATGGGTTTCAGAGGGTTTCACCCCTCCCACCTGCGCAAAGGTCCAGTCGGCGACGAACCTCTCCAGCTTGCCGATGGACACAGGCTCGAACTTGACGCCGAGCACGCAGGAACCCTCGCACTGCGACTCCTGCGGGCACACACGGCCGCAGACTGCAGGCAGGGAAGAATCCTCCGCAATCTTGGCGGCGGCGCCGGCGATATCCCCGGCAACGATGCGCTCTATGAAATCCGGAATCTTGATTGCGACAGGGCAGGCCGCGACGCAACGCGGATTCTTGCAATGCAGGCAGCGGGATGCCTCCAGCTGCGCTTCTTCCATATTATAACCGTAGCAAACCTCGTCGAAATTGTGCGCACGCACTTTCGGATCCTGCTCGCGGGCAGGGACTCTTGGAATCCTATTTGCCATTTGCCTGGCCCTCCTCGGCCTTATATTGTGCGGAACGCCGCATCGCTTCATCGAAATCTACCAGATAACCATCGAACTCGGGACCGTCCACGCAAGCGAACTTGGTGACTCCCCCTACGCTCAGACGGCAGGCACCGCACATGCCGGTGCCATCTACCATAAGAGTATTCATGCTGACCCAGATGGGAATGCCCAGCTTCTTGCAGGTAAGCACGGAGAACTTCATCATTATCATAGGGCCGATGGCTACTGCCTGGGTGTAGGTCTTACCCTCGGCCACCAGGGCCTCCAGACGGGCCGTTCCCACGCCTTTGAAGCCGTAGGAACCATCGTCGGTGCACATGTAGAGATTGTCGCAGACGGACTTGAATTCATCCTCGTAGATGAGCAGGTCCTTGGTGCGGGCACCGATTATGACATCGACCGGAACGCCATGCTCGTGAAGCCATTTGGCCTGGGGATAGACGGGGGCGGTGCCGAGACCGCCGGCGATGAAGACAACCCTCTGGGCCTTCAGCTCTTCCGGACTCATACGCACGAATTCAGAGGGGTTACCGAGAGGTCCGGCCACGTCGGCGAAGGAATCACCGGCGTTGAAGTCGTCCACCATGCTGCGGGTGGAGGCCCCTATGGGCTGGATAACTATGGTAACCGTTCCTGCGGTACGGTCGAAATCACTGATTGTAAGAGGGATACGCTCCCCCGGCTCGTCGGCACGCACTATCAGGAACTGCCCTGGCATGGCAGACTTGGCAATGCGCGGCGCCTCAACGACCATCTTGCAAATGGTCGGGTTAAGCATTGTCTTTTCAAGGATTTTGAACATAGCGTTTATCGTTTACTGCCATAAAGTTACAAAAAAAACGGTATGCAGGAACTCCTGCACACCGTTAATTGCAATTCTGTCAACAGCCTAGAACATGTAGCGGATGCCGAGGCCCACTCCCTGCCAGCCGAATCCGGTGGAAGGAACTACATTGAACATAGGACGCCAGTCAAGGGAGATCTGGAGAGGAATGGCATCGAAAATGTATTCGAGACCTACCTGACCACCAACTCCGAGGCCGATACCGCCTTCGTTAACGATCCAGAGGTCGGCAGCGGGTCCGGCATAGAATCCGAAAGGACCCACGGGAGCAATCTGGAAGTCGTAAGCAGCTGCAAAGTTCACGGAACCTGCAGTCCAGCCAGCGTCAACTTCGAGGAAGTTCTCTGCACCGAGAGTGTGCTGATAGGAAATTTCTCCACCCCAACCGGCACGTACACCGAGGGCGCGAGGCTGTGCGCTAGCAAGAGCGACAAAAGCGAATAAGGCGACAAGAACTGTCAGTAATTTTTTCATGTTAATTTGGTTTAGTTTGGTTGGTTTTCACAAATGTATTAAACAATTCCCGAAAATCCAAGAAATGCCAACGCCATGATACCTACGGAGATAAGAGCGATTGGCAGGCCCTTGAATGCCTTGGGAACCTCGTTCAGGGAGAGATGTTCGCGGATGCCGGCGAAGAGCACCATCGCAAGGCCGTAGCCGAGAGAAGTAGCGAAGGCATATACGGTTGCCTCGCCAAGATTCAGCATGTGAGCCTCGCCGCCGAAAGTGAATTCCTTGGTAACCACGTTGATGGCAACACCGAGAACCGCGCAGTTGGTGGTGATCAGGGGCAGGAAGATACCCAGGGCCTGGTAAAGGGCGGGAGATACCTTCTTGAGCACGATTTCCACCATCTGGACCAGGGCCGCAATCACGAGGATGAAGGCTATGGTCTGCAGGAAAGTAAGGCCGAAAGGAACCAGCAGGAACTTATTGATAAGATAGGTTACCACCGTCGCGAGAGTGATGACGAAGCACACTGCCAGGCTCATACCGGATGCGGTGGAGAGCTTGTTGGACACGCCCAGGAAGGGGCAGATGCCGAGGAACTGCGCCAGTACTATATTGTTGACGAAGATAGCCGAAACGATTATAAGCAAATATTCCATAGCGACCTACTTTTTAGCGATTTTGTTGAAAAGGACCATCAGGTAGCCGAGCACCAGGAAGGCGCCGGGAGCCATGACGAAGGCGAGGATGCCGTCGCCGCTGATGAACTTGAATCCGAACACGGCGCCGCTGCCGAGGATCTCGCGGACGATGCCGATGACGGTGAGCGAAAGCGTGAAGCCGAGGCCGATTCCTATGCCGTCCAGGGCAGAATCCCATACGCTGTTCTTATTGGCGAAGGCCTCTGCACGGCCGAGGATGATACAGTTCACCACGATCAGCGGGATGAAAAGACCCAGGGTCTTATAGACATCGGGGGTGAAAGCCTGCATGAGCAGCTGGAGCACGGTCACGAAGGTAGCGATGACCACGATGTACACGGGAATGTGCACCTTGTCCGGCACCACGGGTGCTATGAGGGATATCACGATGTTGGAAAGGATGAGCACGAACATGGTCGCAAGACCCATCTCGAGGCCGTTCATTGCCGAAGTAGTGGTGGCAAGCGTAGGGCACATACCCAACACCAGCACGAAGGTAGGGTTCTCCTTCAGCAGGCCCTTGGTAATAATAGATAATTTATTAGCCATTGTCTTGTTCCTCCTTATTGTTTACGCTGGCTCCGCTGGCAGCATCGGTCTCCTCTCCGGAGAAGCCTGCCACCAGGGCTACAGCCTGGGCCACAGCCTTGGTATAGGCGCGGGAAGTGATGGTGGAAGCGGTGATGGCATCGATGTCGCCACCGTCCTTGGTGACGGCCAGCTTGCCTTTGAAGCCCTTCCACTGCTCACGGAAATGGGAATTCTCCTCGGTGCACTTTGCGCCCAGACCAGGGGTCTCGGCGTGGGAAAGCACCGAAGTATTATAGACCGTACCATCGGGAAGCACGCCCACCATAAGGGTGACGGGGCCTCCGAATCCTCCGGTGACAGTCTTCACCGCATAAGCGGAGACGGAGCCGTCGGCAGCGGTCTGCACATAATATCCGAGAATGCCTTCGACATCGGCGCTCTTCTCTTCGGAGATGGCCTCGCCCTGGGGAAGGACCTTGGCTATGGAAGCCTGGGCCTCGGCAAGGGCTGCATTGTCGATGGGTTCCTTGGTAACGGCGTAGGTGACGCCGAGGATGGCGGCGCATACCAGACAGACAGCTGTCAGGCATACGGCCATGTTTACGAGAGATGATTTAGCTGCCATATCTACTTCCTCCCGAATTTACGCTGATGGAACTTCATATTGAGGAGAGGAACGGCCATGTTCATGATGAGGATGGCGAAGGACATACCCTCGGGATAGGATCCGAAGTAACGGATCATCATCACTATGAAACCGATTCCGAAACCGTAGATGACACCGCCCCAGGTGCTCATTGGCGAGGTCACGTAGTCGGTGGCCATGAAGCAGGCACCGAGGATGACACCACCGGTGAGGAGGTTGAAAAGAGGGCCGGTGAACTGGGCGGGATCTACCATATGGAAGATGCCGGCCACTATGGCTATGGTTGCGAATATGCTGAGTGTGATCCAGGGCTTGATGACCTTGCGGACCAGCAGATAGACCCAGCCAGCGAGCAGCGCGAGGGCCGAAATCTCACCGGCGGAACCTCCCACGTTGTGGAAGAGGGTCTGCAGGGAGACGAGCTTGTCGGCTTCCAGGGCACCGAGGATGGGAACCTGGCCCAGGAGGGTAGCTCCGGAGAAGGCATCTACATTGGAGATGAAGCCTGCGGGAACGGTCCAGTCCGTCATGAAGGTCGGGAAGGACACCAGCAGGAACACACGGCCGGTAATGGCGGGGTTGAAGATGTTCTGCCCGATTCCGCCGAAGGTCATCTTGGCGACTGCGATGGCAACCACGGCGCCGATGAACACCACCCACAGGGGGCAGGTCGGCGGCAGGTTCATAGCCAGCAGCATGCCGGTAACTATTGCGGAAAGATCCCCGGTAGTGGAGGCTTTCTTGAGCAGATATTTGGTGATGGCCCATTCGAGCACTACGCAGGAGGCCACGCTGAATGCCATGATGGCGATTTCGCTCAGTCCATAGTAGAGGAAAGAGACGATAACTGCCGGGCAGAGAGCGATTATCACGTCCAGCATCAGCCTCTTTGTGCTGACAGCTGCGTGAATGTGGGGATTAGGTGATACTATATATGCCAT
>JAILMV010000197.1 GCA_024692185.1 Bacteroidales bacterium
CAATATCATCAGTCCCCTGATGAGTATTCTCGTGGCCGCGACCGGCTATAAGATATTCAAGAAAAAAGCCCCTGCAGCATAGCAGACTCATCATTTATTGTGATTTCAGTTTAATCATTATTGGCGATTGACCGATAATGATCGGCTGGCTAATTTTGCACTGCAAAATGGCAGAGAAGCTATGAAATTCACAATATATTGCGCTGCATTGGCAATGCTTTTGGCTGCACAGCCCGCCAATGCGCAGATTACCAATAAGAAGGCACTTACTATAGGCGGATACGGCGAAGTCGCCATGACCCGCAATTTCTATAACGATAGCCCCTACATCTACGCCAAGCCCGACAATTATAAGGATGCTCCCGGTCACGGACGTTTCGACATCCCCCGCGCTACAATCTTCATAGGATATGATTTCGGCAAGGGCTGGACTATGCAGAGCGAGATTGAATTCGAGCATACCGGCACGGGCGCAGCCATAGAAAGGGAATATGAGGAAGCAGGCGAATTCGAGCATGAAATCGAAAAAGGCGGAGAGGTCGAGATGGAGCAGTTCTGGATCCAGAAGAGCTTCATGGACCAGCTCAATGTGCGTGTGGGCCATATCGTCGTGCCCGTAGGTGGCCTCAACAATGCCCATGAACCGATGAACTTCTTCACAGTTTACCGCCCCGAGGGAGAATACACCATCATGCCTTCCACCTGGCATGATACCGGAATCAGCATCTGGGGCCAGGCAGGAGACTGGCGCTACGAAGCATTGATGGTAGCCGGTTTGGATGCCTTCATGTTCAATACCGACAATTTCATAAAGAACGGAGCAGGTTCGCCTTATGAATTCAAGGTTGCCAATACTTACGGATTCGCCGGGCGCATCGACAACAGTTCCATTAAGGACCTCCGTCTCAGTCTGAGCGGATGGTACGGTAATTCGATGCACAACACCTATCCAAACGACCTCAGAGGCGAAGGTATGAAATACGACCAGTGCAGAGGTACGGTGCTTATAGGATCGTTTGACTTTGCCTACAAGACGGCCCGCCTGACAGTCAGGGGCAATGCCGACTACGCAACTCTGGGCGATGCCGCCGACATCAGCAAGGCCAAGGCCGTCCGCGCCGCGAACGACTCTCCTTATTCCAAAGAGCCGGTAGGGCGCGCCGCCTATGCTTTCGGGCTCGAGGCCGGCTACGACATCATCCCTTGGTTCAATATCAAGGACAAGACTCAGAAGCTCTATGTTTTCGGCCGTGGAGAGGCCTACAATCCTTACATCCCCGCCGACGGACAGACCAGCGCAACCTATACCGAAAAGGTTCGTATGGCATTCGGATTCAACTGGATTCCTATTCCGCAGATTGCGGTGAAATGCGAATACTCCAAGCGTTTCCTGAAGAGCGGATACATCGACGAGCCCTCGGTATCGCTGGGCATAGTTTACATGGGATTTTTCAACTAGTCATAATTAGTTAATTAGTATATATTACGATGAAAAACATTTTCAAATTCCTTGCAATTGCGGCTACGGCCGCCCTTGCAGTCACGGCATGTGACAAAGACGAAAGAGACAACAGCGGTGTACTTACATCTTACGAGAAAGAAATCAAAGCCGCATCCGAACAATACCTCAGCAAAGTAGTTTATGCCACATACGGCAAGCTTGCTGACGCCGGCACGGTGCTCTATGAGGACCTCGCAGCCCTGCGCGATGCCGAGACCATCAGCCAGGCAGCTATCGACAAGGCCTGCGCAGACTTCCTTACTGCCCGTCAGTACTGGGAAGAGAGCGAAGCCTTCCTCTTCGGAGCAGCCACCGACTTCGGCATCGACCCCCACATCGACTCATGGCCTCTCGACCGCAAGCGCCTCGCCATCAACCTTTCCAACAAGGACGTGGTCGCCCAGCTTAAGGAAGAAGGTGCAGGTGCAATCGACCTGGTAGGTGCCTCCGCCCTAGGGTTCCACGGAATCGAGTTCATCCTCTTCCGCGATGGTGCAAACCGTACCGTAGCTGCCCTCAATGCCGAGGAAGATGCTGCCGAATTCCAGGGAAAGGCCGTTACCGGCGAGCAGGAGCTCATCTTCGCAGCCGCAGTGGCAGAAGACCTCATGATCCACCTCTACGAACTGAACGTGAGCTGGAATGCAGATGCCCCCAAGGAGCAGCAGGAAGCCGTCGAAGAGGCTGAACTCAACTGCACCGTGAACGGAACAGACAAGACCTACGGCGAAGTGCTCGCAGGTGCAGCCGAAAAAGGCAGCAACTACGCTACCTGGCAGGAAGTTGCCCAGACCGTGCTCAGCGCCGGCTGCGCAAACATTGCAAACGAGGTATTCTCCTCCAAGATGGGCCAGGCCTACAGCGGAGAGGACGAGAGCTATATCGAAAGCCCCTACAGCAAGAAATCCTTCGTGGACTTCAAGGACAACATCCTTTCCATCCAGAACAGCCTCTATGGCAGCTATGAAGCCGGTTCCGTAGCAGCGAACTCCTTCCTCAGCTTCCTCAAGAAGCATCACGCAAGCGAGGCTTCCAAAATTGAAAGCACTCTCGCAGACGCTCTTAAGGCTCTTCAGGCATGCATCGACAGCAAAGTCGCCTTCGTGGACAATCCCAAGGCTGCTTATGTAAAGACCGCCATCGATGCAATCTCCGCACTGAACGATGCCCTCGAAGAGGCGGCAGCGGCAATCAAAGACTAAGAATAATCATTCTGACTTAAAATGAAGAAACTACACAGCGTCGTTTTACTGATCCTTGCAGCAGGCCTTCTGGTCTCCTGCAAGGATTCCAAAAATGATATCCCCGAAAGCAAAGGGGAAAGCAATTATATTGGCAAGGCCGTAGGCAACTTCGAGGCATCCGAATGGTACCCCGGAGGCGCCCTCGGCACTACCGACAACGTGCTCGCAGGATGCTACGAGGACGAAACCCCTGCCGTGAATGCCCAGGGACTTATTTCCGAATTCAATCACGGCGAGTTCTTCTTCGAGAGGAACATCACCGAAAGCACCGCTCCCTTCAAGGGTCTGGGCCCCGCGGCGGTGCGCAAAAGCTGCCTGGACTGCCATCCCGCATACGGACATGGTAAGCGCCAGACCGAATATGTGGCCAATGACGGCCGCTCCATGGGAAATGGCTATCTGCTGGTAGTATATCAGGCCACCGGCAGCAACAACAACCCCAATGGCGACTATACCAACGACGGCCCCTATGTGGCCGAAGTCACCGGCATGCCCCAGACCATGGCCAACGAACCCTTCCTTCCCCCTATCGACGAGAGCCAGATCAGCATAGTCTGGCATAAGGTCAGCGAAATGCCCTCCGGCCTCCCTCTAAAATTCGAGGATGGGGACAGCGTGGAGCTGATCTACCCCGAAGTGATCATTCCTGAAAGCGCATTCAATACCATGCCCACCCCGCACGCCTCCGGCAAGCCCATAGGATACAGGCTTGAATCCACAATCGGCGTAATCGGTTCGGGAATCATCGACGCAATAGACCAGGAAGACATCAAAGAACAATATCGTGCCGAGGCCCCTTACGTAGAGCTCAACCCTGCGTTCTGGGACAAGGAGGCGAACGACTTCGCAGCATCGGCTTACTACCACAATTGGCAGGCAGGTGCCAATGGAGCAGGCTATGACGCCGACGGTAATTATTATGAGAGAGATACTTACCGTGACGGCAAGCTGCTGAAGAAGTTCACCTACGCAATGACCCGCGGCACCCTCCAGGACGGTGCAGGTGCTAACGCAATCTGGAACATCACCAACGTCAGCCGGCCCGACCGTCCTTATCTTTATACCACAGTTGCCTGGGCAAAGGCAATGAGCGAGAATGCAGACGTAATAGCCAAGATACGCGCAGCAGGCAAAGAATCGCCTTACTACTGCGACGTGGACGGCAATGGCAGCGTGACCGACGCCGAGATCAGCGAAGCGGTCCTCGCCCTGCTCAGCCCCAAGACCAACCAGTTCGACAACAAGTACCATAACTTCACTCCCGAGATGAGCGCCGACGAATTCTATGACTTCATGGTCTGGCACCGCGGCCTGGCAATCCCCCGTGCGAGGAATCTGCAGCAGGAGGAGGTACAGAAGGGCAAGAAGCTCTTCAACGAACTTGGCTGCGCATCCTGCCACCGTGCAAAGTGGGAGACCCGCGAGGACAATTACTGGTCCCCTGCAATGAACGGCAAGAAGCCACTCCCCCGCTATGCCCATCAGACCATCTACCCTTACTCGGACTTCATCCAGCACAGGCTCTACATGGTCAATGACATCCACGGTACCTGGTGCCGCACCACCCCTCTCTGGGGCCGCGGGCTCAGCCAGGCCAACACCGGAGCATCCGACCGTCTGCACGACTGCCGCGCCCGTAACACTATGGAAGCCATCATGTGGCACGGCTACAGCAAGGAAAGCGATGCATACAAGGCAACTGAGAAATTTTCAAAACTGACTAAAGAAGAAAGAGATGCAGTTGTTAAATTCGTAGACTCTATTTAACAAGCATCTTATGTATACAAAGCCATACAAATATATCTCATTTACTAGCGTGGCAGCTCTCATCGTGATGATGACGGCTGCCACCATCCTTGAAAAAATCAAGGGGACGGAATATGCCTTGGAGCATTTCTACCATTCCCCTATATTCATATGCCTGTGGGGGCTCGCGGCCATCTGCGGACTGATCTATATCTTCGGCCGAAAGATGCAGAAAAGCCCGGCCACCATGGCCCTTCACCTTTCCCTGGTCTTAATCCTTGCGGGAGCCCTCACCACTCATCTCTGCGGGAAGAGCGGCTATATCGAACTTGCTCCAGGGCAAGAGCTGTCCTCCTATCTCGACGACGATGGCTCTCCCGCAGGGGAGCTGCCCTTCAGCATCAAGCTGAACCGTTTCGTAATAGAGCATTACGAGGGTTCCAAGGCTCCTTCGGACTTTGTAAGCGAGGTCAGCGTAAGCCGGGACGGGAAGTCGCAGGAGATGACTATCTCAATGAACAATATCGGCAAGGTGGCGGGCTGGAGGCTCTATCAGGCGGATTTCGACATGGCCAGCGGCAGTTCCACCCTTGCTCTGAGTCACGATCCCTGGGGCATTGGTATCACTTATTGCGGCTACCTGCTGCTGCTCGTAAGCATGATAGGCTTTTTCTTCCAGAAGAATAGCGGGTTCAAGGCTGCGTTGCGCCGCCTCGGCAGCACTGCGGCCCTGTTCCTTCTTATAATTCCCTGTACATACGCAGCGGAGGAACGGTCTTCCTCTGAGACCGCTGCCACCCTCGGCACGCTGAGAGGGAGGGGCCCATCGGAGATGGGAGGGGTCTCGCGGAGCGAGACGGTCGAAGAGGAAGAACCTTCCGCAGCTGCGATAGTACTGTCCGAGGATTTGGCGGAGGAGCTGGGAGACCTGTATGTTTACTACGGCGACCGCATCTGCCCCCTGCAGACCCTGGCCAGGCAATACAGCCTCAAAGCCTACGGAAAAGGCCATTACGGCCCCTACAGCGCCGAACAAGTACTCAGCGGCTGGCTATTCTGGTACGACTGGTGGAAAGACGTCCCCATCAAGCTCAAGGCCAAGGAACGCGGCACCCGCAAAGAAGCGGAGAAGCACGCCATACAACTCGAGGTACATAACGGCAAAGCCCTCAAGATATTCCCCCTGGCAGACAGCCTCGGAAACGTCAGCTGGTACAGTTGCGATGACGATCTTCCCGCCGGGCTGGAATACGAAGAATGGGTGTTCGTGCGCAAATCCCTGGACCTGCTGCGCACAGAAGTGAAGGAAGGAGACTGGGAAGCGGCCGGAGAACTGATAAGCAAGATACGGCTCTATCAGCAGAAACGGGCCGGATCCGTACTGCCCTCCGACGCGAGATTCAAGGCAGAGAAGTTCTACAACGGCATCTCACGCCCTTCCGTGCCCTTCATGGCGACCATCACCCTGGGACTCATCTTCTTCATAATCTTCGGCATACGGATGGCCGAGGAGAAGCAGCCTTCGGCCACGGTGCGCAAGCTGCTGGCCTGTTATGCTGCCCTGCTGCTGGCTTATCTGACGCTGGCCATAGGCCTGCGCTGGTACATCTCCGGGCACGGGCCCTTCAACGGGAGCTATAACATAATGATGCTGATGGCCTGGATGGCCTGCATAGCACATCTGTGCCTTTCGAAGAAGATGCCCCTGACAGGGCCTCTGACCCTCCTGCTGGCCGGATTCACAATGCTGATGGCTTCGCTGGCCAGTACCAATCCAAAGATTACACCGCTGATGCCGGTGCTGCAGAGTCCCCTGCTTTCGATACACGTGCTGAGCATGATGCTCTCCTATACCTTCTTCGGCCTGGCCGCACTGAACGGGATAATGGGACTGCTGATGCCAAAGACTGCATCCGGGAAGCTTAAGGACATCAGCATGGTCATACTCTACCCCGCAGTATTCCTGCTCACATTCGGCACCTTCCTGGGGGCCGTGTGGGCAAATATCTCTTGGGGAAGTTACTGGGCCTGGGACCCGAAAGAAACTTGGGCGCTGATCACCTTGATGGTGTACGCCATGGCATTGCACGGGAACTCACTGCGCTTCATGCAGAAGCCCAAAGTCTTCCATGCTTATTGCATATTCGCATTCCTATGCGTGTTGATCACCTATTTCGGTGTCAACCTGATCTTGGGAGGAATGCACAGTTACGCCTGATCAGAAGGTATCCATCAAGGCCATTACCCTGGCTTCTACCTCAGGTATGGTGCCTACGGCATCTACTTCGTGATAGAGGCCTTTTTCTTTATATACCTCGATTAGAGGTTCGGTCTTGGCATGATAGGTACGGATGCGGTTGGCGATGGTTTCGTCGTTCGCATCGTCGGCGCGGCCTTCGATGAGGGCACGGCCCTTGATGCGCTCCTTGATAACCTCGTCGGGAATCATCAGGGAGATGACTCCTGTCACATACTCGTCGCGGGATTCCAGCATTTCGTCCAGGTCGATTGCCTGCTGGACAGTGCGGGGAAAACCGTCGAGAAGGAAGCCGTTCACCTCGGGATTGGCAGCGAAAACGCCGGCTATCATCCCTTCCACCACCTCGTCGGGAACCAGCTCGCCCTTTTCGATAAGGGCCTTGGCCTGCTTGCCAAGCTCGGTTCCGGCAGCGATTTCGCTGCGCAGGAGTTCACCTGTGGAGATGTGCTTAAGATGGTATCTTTCCACCATAGGGGCAGCGTGGGTGCCCTTGCCGGCTCCGGGAGGGCCGAACATGATAAAATACTTTTGCATAACTATTCCAACACGTAAATATCCTTGAGATTGCGTCCCAGCTCGTCATAGTCGAGGCCGAAACCTACTATGAAACGGTTGGGGATCTCCGCACCCACGTAATCCAGCTTGTCGCGGCCCTTGAAGACCTCGGGCTTGAGCAGCATGGTGCAGATCTTGACATCTTTCGCGCCTTTCTCCAGCAGCTTTTTCTTCAGCTCGACTATGGTATTGCCTGTATCCACGATGTCTTCGCAAACTATCACGGGACGGCCCTTGATGTCGGTGCTGAGGGGCATCACCTCCCTGACTACGCCGGTGGAAGATGTTCCCACATAGGAAGACAACTTCATGGAAGCCAGTTCCACGGGGAAGGACAGGCGCTGCATCAGCTCTCCGGTGAACATTACGGAGCCGTGAAGTATGCAGAGCAGTACGGGGATGTCCTCTTCGCAGGGGCAGGAATAATCGTGACCGGGGCGGGTATAATCAGCATTGATCTTATCTGCCACACCATCAATGATTTGCGAGATTTTCTCGTAAGGAATGAAAGGTACGAAGACCTTGTCATGAATATAAACTTTATCCATATCGAAAGATTCAAAGCATAAAGTTACAAATATTTCCGATACGAAAACAGAAAAAATGTTTCAGATACGTTTTTATCTGATTGACATTTACGTTTGCTGAGACTAACTTCCGCCATGAACATTTTGATAACGCTAACCGAGGCCATATTGCTGCTCAGCGGAGCCGGCAGCCTCGAAGAACTTGGTGCGGAGGAATACGAGCGCTACTGCGCCCTGGCGGAGCATCCGCTATGCATAAACCTGGCGAGCAGCGCCAGGCTGGGCTCCAGCGGGCTGTTCAGCAGCTATCAGATTGCCAGCCTGCAAAACTACAAGGAAGAAAGCGGGGACATCCTTTCCATCTCCGAACTCGGGACCGTGCCGGGCTTCACCCCCGAACTGGCAACGGCCCTGTCCTATTTCATCTCCCTGGAAAGCCACTCCCCTCCCGGGGCGCGCAGGCACAGGAAAATAAGGCAGGAGGCGATGGTGCGCAGCAGCGGGAAGGACATCTGCGGGAAATACCACGCGGAGGCCGGCGAAAGGGCGGAGCTGTGGCTATCTGCCCGGGAGAAGTTCAGCGGGGCCCTCGCAATCTACGGGAAACGCCCCTGGAAGCTGATTCTGGGGGACTTCAACGCCCGTATGGGGCAAGGACTGCTGCTCTGGTCTTCGTTCTCCCTGAGCGGCTTTTCTACGACTGACGCTTTTTCTAAGAACGCCTCCGGACTTTCGGGCACGGGTTCCTGGGTCCCGAGCTGGAGAGGAATGGCCTCGGGCTATTGCGGCAGAAGCTGGCAGGCCTCCCTGGCGGCCGGCATAGACGGGACTCTGCTGGGTTCCGCGTCCCTGCTGGGAAACAGCGGAAATCTGGGAGCCAACTTCATCTACGGCCCACGGGGGAAGGGCGCCTCGCTGGACTGGAAGAAGTCTTTCGGCCATCTTTCCTGCTTCGGGGAGGCGGCATTTGCGGCCAGTCCGGCTGGAGTGCTGGGAATCAGATGGGACCCGGCCTACAAGCTTTCCACGGTGCTGCTGGCAAGATACTATCCCCCGGAATACCAGGCCCCCATGGCCGGAGCCGTGCGCAGCGGCAGCAAAAGCAGGGACGAAGCCGGAATCGCCGCAGGAATACGGCTCAGCTGGTTCAGCGCCACCGCGGATATGGCCTTCCATCCGGAAAGATGGAAGCAGCACTCAAAGAACTACCAGCAGTTCAAGTCGGTAGTGAGCGCCGCGCCTCAGTTCACATCGGGCAGATGGAGCTTTTCCCCCTCGGTAAGATGGACGGAGAGAATGCAGCTGAGCCCCGAGGGAGAGGCCTTCCGGGCCGCTTGGAGGAATGACCTGCGCTGCGATCTCAAAGCCTCCCTTAGCGGCCTGCAAGGGGCCCTGAGAGTGAATGTACTGCAGACGGGCGAACTCCGCCCAGGAGGGCTGGCTTATCTGGAGTTGGGCTATGCCACGCCTTCCGATACCGCCCGGCTGAGGCTCTCCTTGCATATAAGGGGAACGATCTGCAGCACCGATGGCTGGGAGTCCCGCATCTATGCCTACGAGCGCAATCTGCCGGGCTGTTTCAGCGTCCCGGCCTGGTACGGAAGGATGCAGGGCTTATCTGCCGTTGCCGGCGTAAAATACCGCAGAAAACGCATCCGGCACCAGTTCGACCTCAGAGCCGGGCTGGTACGATACGCGCGGGAAACCGGAAAGGCCCCGCGCGCAGAAATCAAATTCCAGTATAGCCTGAAACTATAATTGAGGGATTACTTTTTCCATCATTATACCCCTGGAACCTTTTACCAGGATGGTCTGGCCGCTGAAGTCCTGCTTGTGCTCCGCGACATAGGCCGCCAGATTGTCGGAGCTGAGGAAATTGCCCTTGACTATGGCATCGGCACCTGCGACTATGCCAAGTTCCTGCAGGGCCTTGCCGAACTCTTCGCCCACCAGGTAGGCCTTCAGGCCGGCAGCGACGAGCTTGCGGACTATGCCCTTATGCTCTTCTACCGAGGCATCCCCAAGTTCCCTCATATCGCCTAGCAGGGCCAGCTTGGCATCGGAATGCAGGGCTGCTAGGTTATCTATGGCCAGCCCCATTGAGGTGGGATTGGCATTGTAGGCATCCACTATCAGGGTGTTGCGGGCGGTCTTCTCCAGCTGGGAACGGCTGTTGGCGGGAGTGTAGGCCTCGATTGCGGCGATCGCATCGGCACGCTTCACTCCGAAGTAGCCGGCTATCGACAGGGCCGCTATCACATTGTCGGCATTGTACGCACCCACCAGCTTGGTATGGACCTCATCGTTTCCGATTCTGAGGGAGAGGAAAGGATCCTCCGCCGTGGTGGGCAGTATTTCCACACCCAGGGACTCACGGCTGAACTCCCACTGATGGCAGGCCTGGGCACGCGCTGCCGCTGCCAGGTCCTTATGGTCGGTGTTGACGAAGATTACGGAGCCCCTGCGGCTTCCCAGCCACTTGTAGAGCTCGGTCTTGGCCGCCAGCACGCCCTCGTAGGAGCCGAAACCCAGCAGATGGGCCTTGCCCACATTGGTGATGTAGCCGTAATCCGGCTGGCTGACCTTCACCAGCTTGGCGATGTCGTCCGGATGGTTGGCTCCCATCTCCACCACTGCCATTTCGGCATCTTCCGGAATGGATAGCAGGGTGAGAGGTACGCCGATGTCGTTGTTCAGATTGCCCTTGGTGGCTGCGACCTTGAACTTGGCCCCCAGAGCCGTGGCTATGAGTTCCTTGGTAGTGGTCTTGCCATTGGTGCCGGTGAGGCCGATGACAGGTATTCCCAGGGCCTGGCGATGATGTATGGCCAAGGCCTGCAGGGCGAGGAAGGGATCCGCTACGGGAATGATTCCTTTTCCGGAGATGCCCGCATCCTCGTTGACCACAGCGTAAGAAGCCCCCGCCTCAAGGGCCTTCAGGGCATAATCGTTACCATCGAAACTCTCCCCGCGCAAGGCAAAGAAGATGGCGCCTGCGAGGATGGATCGGCTGTCGGTGCTGACCTTGCAGTTGCAGTCGCGATATAGCTTGTAGAGTTCTTCAGTGCTCATTTCGTGCCGGTGCTGCCAAAGCCTCCCTCGCCGCGTTCGGTCGCGCCGAGTTCCGAGACTTCCTCCCAATCTATCTTCTCGTGCTTTGCCAGCACAAGCTGGGCAATCCTCTCGCCGGGTTCCACGGTGAAGGGCTGGTCGGAAAGATTCACCAGTATCACGTTCACCTCTCCGCGATAGTCGGCATCGATGGTGCCGGGAGTGTTGAGCACGGTGATTCCTTTCTTGGCGGCAAGGCCGCTGCGGGGGCGCACCTGCACCTCGTATCCGACGGGAATTTCAAGATAGAGCCCCGTAGGGATCATGGCTCTCTGCAGAGGGCCGAGCACCACGGGAGATTCCAGGGAAGCACGCACGTCCATTCCGGCCGATGCCAGGGTGGAGTACTGCGGAAGGGCGTTTCCGCCTTTGTTCACGACTTTTACTGTCATTATCTCTGAGCTTTAGTGTACAAGAACAAGGTAATCAGCGCGAATAGCATGTTGGGTATCCACAATGCTATGGCCGCCGGCATTGCGCCGGTATAAACGAACATCTGCGCGAATCGCTGGAAAAGTATGTAGGAGAAGGCCAGGGCAATGCCTATGCCCAGGTTCCATCCTATTCCTCCCCTCCTCTTCCTGGACGAGAGGCAGACACCCATTATGGTCAGGATTATGGCGGAGAAGGGCATTGCATAGCGATTATGCAATTCTATCTCCGCGAACATTACGTTCGCATCGCCGCGCATGTTCTGCGTTTTTATCAATTGGTTCAGATCCTTGATGGGCAGGGTCTGCACCGTCTTTTCGTTCCTGTAGAAATCGGTGACCGTAAGTTCTATCACCGTATCCTTCTTCTCCCCGCTGGTAATATGGTCCTCCAGTCCGGATGCATAGTCGCGGATGAACCAGTTGCGCAGCCTCCAGCATTGCTTGGTGCTGTCCCAGACCGCGGAATCGGCCTCCAGCTTGCTCTTGAGCTTGTTGTCCTCTATGGTTTCGAGGGTGAACTTGTAGGCTGTATTGTTCCAGCGGCTGAAAGACTCCACGAACACGAACTGCCCGGGAGCTATCTGGTAATGGACGTTCTTGAAGCGGATGTTCTTGTTCTTTATATACTTCTCCTCGAATTGCGTCCGCGCTATGTTCGATTTCGGAATCACGTAGAGATTCAGGCCCAACGACAGCAGGGCAATCAGGATGGCGCAGGCAATATAGGGCACCAGTATGCGTATATAGCTGATTCCCCCGGACAACATGGCGATGAACTCCGAATTCGCCGCCATCCTGGATGTGAAGAAGATTACCGTGATAAATACGAACAGGGGGCTGAACATATTTATGAAGTACGGTATGAAGTTCAGATAGTAATCGAAGATGATGGCATTCAGCGGAGCATCGTTCTTCACGAAGCGGTCCACCTTCTCGGAAATGTCGAAGATTATGACGATGCCGATGATGAGCAGCAACGCCATAAAGAAAGTTGTGATGAACTTCTTCGATATGTAGAAATCGAGTTTTCTCATAATCTCCGGGTGATTCTCTCTACGGCCTCATCCTTCCATGCGGCGAAATCTCCGGCCTCTATGTGGGCGCGTGCCTGACGCACCAGATCCAGGTAGAAGGCAAGGTTGTGCTCGCTGGCAATCATGCCGGCGAACATCTCTCCCGCAACGAAAAGATGCCTCAGATAGGCCCGGCTGTATGTATGATCGACAAAAGACGTGCCCGAAGGGTCCAGCGGACCGAAATCGTCCTTCCATTTCTCGTTGCGCATGTTCATTATGCCGTTCCAGGTGAAGAGCATTCCGTTGCGCCCGTTGCGGGTAGGCATCACGCAGTCGAACATATCCACCCCGCGGGCGATTCCTTCGAGTATGTTGGCAGGGGTTCCTACACCCATCAGATAACGGGGCCTGTCGTCCGGAAGGAGCGGGCATACCAGTTCCAGCATCTCGTACATCTTCTCGGTAGGCTCCCCTACCGCCAGACCGCCTATGGCATAACCGTCGGCGTCGAACTGGGTGGCGTGGTCCACGGCTTCCTTGCGCAGGTCCGGATATACGCAGCCCTGCACTATGGGGAAGAAGCACTGATTGTAGCCATAGAGGGGCTCGGTTTCGCGGAAACGCTTGGCATAGCGCTCCAACCAGCTCTTGGTCAGATTCAGGCTTTTGCGGGCATAGGCATGGTCGGCATCCCCTGGGCAGCACTCGTCGAGGGCCATCATTATGTCGGCACCGATGATGCGCTGGGTATCCACGTTGTTTTCGGGGGTGAAAGTATGCCTGCTGCCGTCGATATGGCTCTGGAAAGTGCATCCTTCCGCAGTCAGCTTACGGATTGGGCTGAGGCTGAATACCTGGAATCCGCCGCTGTCGGTAAGAATGGGGCGGTCCCAGTTTTCGAACTTATGGAGGCCGCCTGCCTGGCGGAGTATGTCCAGTCCGGGACGGAGATAGAGGTGATAGGTGTTGCCGAGTATGATTTCGGCCTTCACGTCCTCCTTAAGGTCTTTATGATATACCCCCTTCACGGAGCCTACGGTGCCTACCGGCATGAATATGGGGGTACGGATGTCCCCATGGTCCGTATGCAGCACACCGCACCTGGCCGAGGAATGAGGGTCGTTGTGTATCTTTTCGAATTTCATCTTTCAAAGATAAGCAAAATAGAAGAAAAACTGCTAAATTTGTTAGCTGAACATACAAACCACAAGATAATGAAAAACAGACAGCTGACCATCAGGCTCATCCTGATGAACTTCTTACAGTACGCAGCCTGGGGAGCATATCTCACATCACTCGGGCGCTATCTCGGCAACTCGGGCCTCGGCCCCCAGATCAAATGGTTCTTTGCCATGCAGGGCATCGTTTCCATCTTCATGCCCACCCTTATGGGCATAGTTGCCGACCGTTTCATCCAGGCACAGAAAACCCTCTCCCTCTGCCACGCCTTCGCAGGTCTCTTCATGCTGGGAGCAGGTCTCTACTGCCAGAGCGCGGGAGACGCCATAGCCTTCACTCCCCTCTTCGTACTTTACAGCATAAGCGTGGCATTCTATATGCCCACCATCGCCATATCCAACTCGGTGGCCTACAATGCCCTCGGCAAGGCCGGAATGGACCCCGTCAAGGACTTCCCGCCCATCCGCGTATTCGGCACCGTAGGTTTCATCTGCAGCATGCTGCTCACCAACTTCCTGCACATCAAGGGAGTTGCCATGCAGGACAGCTTCACCCAGCTGATTTCTTCCGGAGTCATCTCCCTGGTACTTGCTGCCTATGCCCTGAGCATGCCTGCCTGCGAGACCAACCGCAGCGAGGGCAAGACCTTGGCAGAAGCTTTCGGGCTCAAGGCCTTCTCCCTGTTCAAGGATTCCCAGTTCGCCATCTTCTTCATCTTCTCGATGCTGCTTGGCGCTTCCCTGCAGATAACCAACGGTTATGCTAACACCTTCCTCGGTTCCTTCGCCGCCGATCCCGCACTCGCCAACACCTTCGCAGTGAAGAATTCCAATGCCCTGATTTCCATCAGCCAGGCATCCGAGACCCTTTGCATATTGCTGATTCCTTTCTGCATGAAGAAGTTCGGCATCAAGAAAGTGATGCTGATGGCAATGTTCGCCTGGGTATTCCGCTTCGGCCTCTTCGGAGCCGGCGATCCCGGCATGCCCGGTGTACTGCTCTTCGTGCTCAGCTGCATAGTTTACGGCGTAGCTTTCGACTTCTTCAACATCTCCGGATCCCTCTACGTAAACGAAAACACCACCCCGGACATCCGTTCGAGTGCCCAGGGCGTGTTCATGCTGATGACCAACGGTCTCGGTGCCACCATCGGTACCCTTGCCGCCGGTAAGGTCGTAGAGGCTTGCGACGTGTTCAACACTCCTGCCAACTGGTCCAAAGCCTGGTACATCTTCGCAGGCTATGCCCTGGTCGTAGGTGTCCTCTTCGCCATCCTCTTCAAGGATCCCCAGAAGAAAGTCAGCGCCAAGGCGGAGTAAATCTGTTGTTTTGCATCCAATCGCTTGCCGGCTGGTAATCGAAGGTCGCTTTCTCGGAAACGCTCCACAGGTGCACGGGCACCAGACCCTTGGCCGGAACCCTTCCTGAAGCATCCGCGGCATAGACGCCGGTTGAGTTGTAGGGACAATACAAATAGACCCATCTGTTATAGCTGCCATTGCCTCCATAAGCAGTGGCAGCATATTTATTCCAGGGACTCGCCCGGCTTTCCGAGCGCCATATGGAAGCGTTGGCGAAGGATGAGGCCGACGAGATATCCCGTTCCTCGGGGCCAAATTCATTGTCGAACAAATAATCCAACTCTCCGTAATAGCATATCAGATAGCAGTTACGCCCGTTTTCGACCCAGCGGGTCGCGCCATTGTCAATGCCCAGATAGTATGAATCTTCAGGGCTGAGATTATCTCCCAGAATGCCGCTGCCGGAGGATATCTGGCACCAGGGATCGTGTTCGCGGAATATCAGCATGGAGAAGTTGCCGTTTTCCCGAGTTTCCAATAAGCGGAAAGCATATTCCATTCCAGAAGCTTCATATTTAGTGGAGGCATAGGTTCCGACGCACACCCGGACCGGATCCCCGCA
Source organism: Bacteroidales bacterium (assembly GCA_024692185.1). Lineage (GTDB taxonomy): Bacteria > Bacteroidota > Bacteroidia > Bacteroidales > UBA932 > Cryptobacteroides. The sequence continues at coordinate 15,497 of JAILMV010000197.1, forward strand.
CCAAGGATTGAACTTCCCTATGAATACCGGGATAGCGCTGCCATATAAGGACCTGGTAACCTCCCGACCGAAATTCCATCTTACCCCGTCCGCCAGGACGCTCATATATGAGTCCGCAGGATGGCCTCCGCCCGCACTGGTGCCGCCATACCAGCTGGCCCATCCGTTCGCGGACCAGGAGCCGTCGAAACCGTCAGGGAGGCTGACTCCGCGCCGTTCTACGACTATGTCACACCCGTCCAGGGCCCTGACGGCCGGAAGCGGCGAGGGCACTTCCGAGGTGTTCACGACTTGCCCATAGTAAGCGTCCGAGGCAAAGCTGCCCACCAGCCTGTTGACTATGTTTACGCACAGATTACTGCTGGTGCCGGATCTCAGTTCGACCCTGTAATCAAAGCTGGTGTCCACCACATTTTCCCAACTGTAGCTTTGCCCGGAATCAGTCCAGAAAAGCGTGCTGACGTGGAATTGCTTCCGGGGGATATCTACGGTCAGGAAATTTTCCGGGGAAAAGGGCCCGCCGGCACCGGCCGGATAAACATCCGCAACTGAATACAGCTCCTCGAAGACTTCGTCCGAGACTCTCCTCTCATAGGCATCTTCCAGGCCGCGGATTTCAAAGCTTTCCGGCTCACCGCACACATCTGCGGAGATGGGCAGGATATGGAAATCGGCGTATTCGGAGTGCAAGGCGAGTTCTCCCATAGGACGGTTTTGCGCATCGAAGAGGTGCAGCCGGCCATCTCCGGCAGACCTGGTAAGCAGTTCCACTCCGCTGCAACGGCCATTGGAAAGCAGTTTGTTCCCAAGCTCGAAAACGCCGTCGGAAAGCACTCCGGGCGTGGACGAGAGGGAGAAGGACAGAGAATCCGGATTAAGATTGCCGGCTAGCAGGCTGATATTGTTCCTGGTCCCGGCCACCAAAGTCCCTGGTTGGGCAAAGCGATAATCTTCCTTCCTCCAATAATTGTCCGAAGACTCGTTGGAGAAAATCACCCGGCAGAGGTAGCTGGTGCCGCCCAGCAGCCCTATCCTTTCTCCGTCATTGGCATAGAAGCGGCACAGGGTATTTCCGGGGCCGGACGCCGCCAGGGAATCAGATTCGAAAAGCAGTTCCAGATAAGTACATAAATCCGTACTACCGCTTGGCGCTGCGCTATACGGGATGTCGCAATAGTTCGGGAGGCTGTACAGATATACTGTCCCTCCCGCATTCAGCCTGGCTATATCCCCCGCATCAAGATAATCTCCGGCCGCAAGCGGCGTCTGCGGATCCGCTTTGAAATGACGTAAGCTGTTGCAGGCCGAAGAGGGCAGCAGAGAGACGCACTGAGGGCTGTTGCAGAGCCTTGCAGACACTACTCTCACATCCCTTCCCAACTGGGCTCCGGCCCTCGAAAGTGTATTCGAAAGCTGGACCCTCAGGCCAATCCTGGCCATTCCCCGGTACAAGTTGAGCGAAGATGCGAAACCATTGCTGGCAGCGCTCATCCGCCCCTCCCCGACGAAGAGGATACGGCCGTCCCCACTCTGCGGCCTGGGCATCGGGATGCTCAGCTCCTGCAACCAGTCCTGCGGCGCCTCCAACTGCCGGCCGGCATTGCCTATCAGCACCAGGCGGCTGTTCAGCCCCGCATCAGTCCCGAAACTGAAGCTTCCCGAGCCGTGGATGTCAAGGTTATCGATATAATGGGACTCCCTAAGTACTCCGGAAGATGAATACATCCATACATTGATATCCGACAGCAGGTTCTCGTCCGGAATGACAGCGCTCTTAGAAAGCGGATCCTCCTCCAACGAGACCGACAGCCGAACTTCGCCCCCGGAAATCTCCGGGAGCACACTTTCCTCCTTGCACCCTGCCAGGCAGCAAAGCAGCAGGACAAGCCGTATATACTTGGTTTTCATCTTCTTGCATTTTTACTCGGACACGGTCCCCTCCTTGCGGCTATCCCAGCCGGGAAGCCCGGCAAGCACTTCCACATCGAGGCTGCGGTCATTTGGTTTCAATTTTATTCTCAATTCACAGTCGCTGCCCATGGGCAGGGTCAGGCTGCCGCTCAATTCGCGGTCGTCGACTACTTGCCTTCCGCTTCCGTCCAAGAGGCGCAAATGCATAGTCAGGCGATGGATTCCGGGGAAGGCGTAATATGAGACCTCCGCCGAACAGGAGCCCTGCATTATGGCCAGGGAGCGCCTTCCGTCAAGGGTTTTGCCGGGAGAGGAGCCATAGTCCCAGCTTTCTTTCTTGAAGAGAGCGCTATTATTGGCCGAGAAGATGAAACTCTGTTCGTCAGCATCGCTGAGCGTGCATCCCAGCGACTCCAGAGCAGAGATGTCGAGCTCTTTTTCCCGAACCCAGTTCCGATATTCCGAGAGGTCGAAACTGAGTTTGCCTATATGGGCCGTGACGTGCCTGAATTCCAGACTGACCCCGGATCTCTTCTGCTGCCTGAAGGCCTGGGCAGCCAGCCAGTCCACATCATGGGAAGGGTTCCTCAATTGCAATAGCGCCGAAGAGCCCGAGCCGTAGAGCATTACGGACGAGCCGAATTCCACGGAAGAGGATGGCACAGGCTGCTTTTCGTTGTGGCCCACGGCAAAGAAAGAATATATCTTCCCTTCCGGCCAATAAGTCCAGATGGCATCGGCAGGGCGGAAAAGGCCATCTTCTTCCAGTACGGCCGTTCCCCCAAGTTCCCCGCTCCAGCAGCCCAGGGCATGGTCGTATGTCAGATAATGGAACTCCGACATGGCAGCATCAGAATCCCCCGGAGCGGCTTTGCTGGCTGCAAAGACGAAGGGATAAGGCTCCTCCCGGGGCTGCTGGGCAGTCCCCGGCATCATAGGAGGATCACAGCCGCCGAACAATAGCAGCAAGAGTATTGCCTGTCGTTTCATAATCTAAGGAAGTATGAGGCTGACAGCTTTTGCCTCCCAGGGGCTGACGTTTACGCTGAAACTGATTCCCACGGCAGGCTCGTCGGCTATGCGGACCGAAATGCTGTTGATCTTTCCCTGGCTTACATAAACGCTTCCGCTTTTTGTAAAGCTTGCGCTGTAATCGCCTTTGCTGATGGTGTAGGTGACATACATCACATAACTTCCGGGAACTATATATTTGTCGTTGGTCCCGACAGTAAGATTAAGCTTGTCGGTGCTCCTGCAATCCGACCAGGCAGAAGTTCGGATATTATACTTTCCGGACTCCTTGACATTGGCCATATAAGTGCTTACGTCGGACAGGGTATAACCACTGGCGGCCGTTACGCTTACTTCGCCGACCCTGGCCTGGGGATGGATGAAGTTAAGGGTATTCGAGGCATTGTGTACAGGCTGGGCCAGATAAGCACAGACCAGGTCGGCGGCAGCAGAGCCCTCCACGGTGGAACCGTCCTGATTGAAGCTAATTGCGGCATTGCTTGCGTAGAAATGATAGGAGGGATCCGTGGAAGGCCAGTATTTCTGGGTGCCATAGCTGTTCCCTGACTTGCTGGCAGTAGCGTCCCATTTCTTGCTTTCGCTGCCTTCGTTTCCGGTGGTGGCAAGCACGTTGAAGCTATTGAGTCCGGTAACCTCGGACACTTTGGTGGAAATATCGACATCGGATACCTGGAAACGGATTTCCTTGGCAATACTTGGCCCTTCCTGGCTGGCGAGGGCCGGGCTGTCCATCTTGTTGCAAGACGACAGCAAGGCTGCGGCTGCGGCCGCAGACAGTACAAACAGTGTTCTTTTCATTTTAATTGTTATTAGATTGTAAGATTGATTGTTCCAGACTCTTCCCAAGGGCTGATTTCTATCTCGAAGCCCAGTTCCCCAAAGCTCAGGAAGATTTCCAGGTCCTCGAGGTCCGGCTGTTTCCAGTCATAGCCCTTGTCGCCTATCATCTGTCCCAGGGGATAGCGCTCCACCGGCATACCGTCGCTGCGGCGGCAGATTTCCAGGATCAGGGATTCGTCGTATTGTCGGGGCACGATGGCCGTGAAGCTCCTGTCTTTCCCCTCGACGGGCCTGTAGTCGAACTCCCCCTTGTGAGGCAGCCCTCCCGGAAGTACATAGCCATCCACATTGCCCAGTATGCGCAGGAAAAAGGGGTTATCTTCTCCTTCCAGGAGCAACTCCAGCTTCAGCTGAGCAAAATCTTTATGAAGGGGCAGGCCGGCCTCTCCCTCCTCTCCCGTGATCACAACACGGCCATGCCCCGAGTAGATTTTATCGCAGCAGCAGCCCAGGGGTATGCGCAGGGCCGAGTCCCCTATGGTCATGGAAAGCTGACCGCAGAACACATCCACATACACATTCTCGTTCCTGGGCACCTCGAACACCAGCTTTCCCCTCTCGGTAAAACTGGATAAAGAGCCGGTGCCGTAGCCGAGAACCCCCTCCTGTTCGGCGACCAGGTTATAGCAGAGCTCTCCCCCGCAGCCCTCGGCAAGATATCCGTCGGAATAGACCACGCACAGCGCAGGACAGTAAGTCCTGTCCTCCTTTACCGTGCAAGCCGCTGCCAGCAGCAGCGCTATCATTCCAAGTATAGCTGAGCGTTTCATTGGCTAGTCATATAGTTTCAAATCGTATTTGTTGGTCAGGCTGGCTATCTCCGGGTCGAGACTGCCCCTGAATATATAGTTCCTGTCCCCTTTGCAGGCGTCCAGATAATGCCGGACTGCGTTCCTGTCATCTCCGAAACGGGAGTAGATGATGGCCATCATATAGTTGGTGTCCGGGGTGGCGGAAAGGGTTTCCAGTATCTGCAAGGCGCTGTGATTCTTCCCCAGCGCCAGGAAGGCCACGGCGGTATTGAAGTCCCTGTAAGGCAGGAGCAGGGCCAATGCATCTTCGTAATCATGCTCCAGCAACAGCTTTACCCCGCGGCGGTAAACAGTGTCCGGAATGGTGGTATGGATGGTGTCTTTCTGCTGTCCTTTCCTATGTAGCAGGAAATCGAAACGGACCACGCGCAGCCTGGGATATAGCTGGCGCTGCACATAAGGGTAGCAAGTCAGAGAATGCAGGGATCTCTCCCTGGCATCCGGATTCTTTATTCCCATACGCTTGAGGCAAAGTTTCCTTTCTCCCGGGCTTATCATAGTGTCTATCCGCAGCAGATTCTCAAGCAAGGGCCAGTTTTCCCCGCCGCCCCTCGACACGAATCTTACTACCGGGCTACCGCCCTCGGGAGCAAGGCTGTCGGAGAGGAAGGTGGTGTATTCGGAGAAAAAAGCCGAGGCAGCTCCGGCGCGGCGCATTGCCAGCTTGTCGTTGGCCGCAAAGCTCCCTTCCGGGGATGCAAATGCGGTGATCCGCACCGTATCCAGCTCTAGGTTACGATTGCCTAGTATCTCCCTTATACTGTGCTTGATGCGGGCCATTTCGCTGTAATTGGAGCCCAGGCTTTCCTGGATTTCGGCCTTTCCTGCAGCAAATTCTATGTAACAGCTGCTGTGCTCCCTTACCTGCCTCTCAACCACCTTGGTAAGGTATTTTTCCCTCGTATCTGCGAAAGAAGACAGGGAACTTATGTAGAATGTCAGCATTCCAGGTTCCGGCAGGCTGCACAGCTTCCTGTCTTCTTCGTAGATACTTCCCTTCAATTCCAGCTCCACTTTCTTCAGACCTGCCCGAGCTCCTATGGTCTGGACATAAGAGTAGCGTATGTTTCCACTGCCGGCATTGACTACCGTATCCAGTTTCAGGGCTTCGGCCATGATCGGAGATTTCACATATTTACGGAACATCTTCTCACGGCGTCCTGCCTTCCGCTCATTCAGCTTCTTGCGGAAATGGTCGGTATAGTGCTCCACGGCTTCCGGCCCCGTGATTCCGAAGGCGGAATGCCACTGCTCGTCGCTGACGCGGCTGCTGTCGTTGCGGAAGGCATAGAGCTCCGGCAGATTCCTTCTGAGGAAGAGTTCCAATTCTCTGGTTCGGATGAAAAGGGAGGTATCTGTCACTATTCCCTCCACAAAGCGCGAGTATCTTTCGTATCCTCTAAGCTGCACGGAGCGGTAATGTTCCCCGGTTATGAAGACCGGGTCCAGGGGAAGCTCTTCCCCCTGCAAATGCATCACCGGAGTGAGCCTCAGCTGCCAACGGCTGTCGGTCAGTTCCGCCGGAACTTCGATGTCGAATCTCAAATCCACAACTCCCTGCCTTTCAGCCACATTCCTGAAAGACGCCACCACTATCGACGGAAGAATGACATCGCTCGCAACCATATCTCCATTCTCGTCTCGCACGGCTCTCATTATCGTAAGATCCCTCCCTTGGGCATCCTTTACCATCATAGTATCGCTGACCAGTTCCCCGGCCGGCACTTCGGCTGTGTGCGCATCATCTGCCAAGGCCAGCCCCGGGACCAGGGCCCCGGACCTGACCGTCTCCATTTTCCGTACCCCTCCGCAAGCGCAGGAAAGGGCACAGCAAAGGAGCAGCAGACTACATTTCGCACTGCAGCACATCTTCGTCCTCTATGATTACCAGCCGGTTGGCAAGTATTTCGGTGGAATTATGTTCCTGACCGTCGGAACCGGTGAACTTGGTGTAACGCAGACGGCCAATGAGGCCCACCTTGTCCCCCTTGCGCAGTCGTTCAAGGCAATTGATGTACTTGCCCTCCCACGCGTTCACATTGTGCCACTGAGTCTCGATTACGGCAGCGCCGTTCTTGTCGTTGTACGCCAGACTGGTGGCCACGGTGAAGCGCGCCACCTTCTTTTCTCCGACCACCTGGAGCTTAACCGTCCCCACGAGGCCGCGCAATTCAATTTTGTTGATCTGTTCCATATTCTTTGGTTTTTGTCTGCTGCAAAGGAATTCCTTACTTGGCCAAACACCAAAGAATCGTCGGAAACAATTATGCATTTTAACTGTTTCTGATGATGTTTTTAAGTTTTAAACAGTCCTTAAATTTTATTTTATGATTTGCCTAAACTTATATTTTTATATGTTTCCGACATTTGTTTGGCTTTCGCCGCAATCCTTGCCATTTTTAAACAAAAAAAGGTATGGAGAACAATGCTAATACGGGGAAAAGACGCTGCCTGAACTGCGGGGCGCCTATATTGGGAAGATCGGACAAGCTCTTCTGCTGCGGACGATGCAAGAACGAGTGGCATAACCATATAACCATCTCGGAGAAAAGGCGGCGGGAAAGGGTTTTCACGGCATTGTGGAGGAATTACAAGGTCCTGGAAATGATGCTGGATGCCGAAGAGAAGGCACCGGAGATCCAGTCTCTGAGCGAGATGGGATTCAAGCCGGAATATGTGACAGGCTACAAGCGTTTCCGCAACGGGCGCAGCGAATTCCGCTGCTTCGACATAAGCTATAATAAAACAGAAGCCCGCCTGTACAATCTCAGGCGGGCTCCGGACTTTGGTTGAGCAAAGTTAGTCGACAGCGGGTGCGTCGGTGGTGATCACGTCCTTGATGAAGGTATCGTAATCTTCCTCGGTTATCATGCTGCAGGTGCCGTTTATCTGGGCACCCATATCTACCTGGAGACGACGGACATGGATGTTGCCATTGACCGTTGCCGTGCCTTTGAGGGAGAAGGTGTCCTTAACATAGACATCTCCTTCGATCTTTCCCCAGAAATCGACATTGTTGCATGCGAGGGTACCGGTAAGTACGGCTTCCTCCCCTACTACGACGCGGCCTTTGGAATAGACCTTACCCTGGACTGCGCCGTCCACGCGGATGTCGGCCACGGAAGAGATTTCACCCTTTACTACAGTGCCGGATGAGATGTGGCTGACATTGTTTGCATCCACTACGGGAGCTGATACTTTGCTGTTATTGTTCATAAGCGTTATTGATTATTATTCTACACTAAGCCCTTTCCGTGGCAGTTCTTGTACTTGAGACCGCTGCCGCAGGGGCAAGGCTCGTTACGGCCGATCTTCTTATCCACCTTGATAGGTGTGTTGGACTTCTGCTCACCATTGGTGCTGAGGTCCTGACGGCCTGCCTGGAGGCTGGACATATCCTGACGGGGACGCATTGCGGGGCGGTTTCCGGCCTCGGAAGCATCGCGCAGCGGCACGAAGGCACGCAGCAGGAAACTGAGCACGTCCTGGTTCAGGGATTCGAGCATCTGGGCAAAGAGGTTGTAGCTCTCGAGCTTGTACACCACTATAGGATCCTTCTGCTCGTAAGATGCATTCTGCACGCTCTGCTTGAGGTCGTCCATATCGCGGAGATGCTGCTTCCAATGCTCGTCTATCTGATAGAGTATGATATTCTTGCTGAGGGTCTTGCCAACCTCGCGGCCTTCGCTGTTGTAGGCCTTCTCCAGGTTCACGGACACGGTCATGGTCTTGCGGCCGTCGGATACGGGGATGGCGATGTTCTGGTACATCTGGCCCTGCTTCTCATAAACGGACTTGATGATAGGAGAAAGTTTCTCCACCAGCACGGACATCCTGCGGCCGTAAACCTCCTGCATATGGGAGATGAGGGCCTTCACCAGTTCATCCTCCTTGGCATGCTCGTAGAACTCGGCATCGAAGCCTGCATCTATGGAAAGCTTGGCCATCAAGGCCTCCTGGAAGGATTCGAAGTCCATTCCCTTGCACTGGTCGATGATCAGCGAGGCAGTATCTATCATCATGTTGCTGAGGTCGATCTCCACCTTCTCGCCGCTGATAGCATTGCGGCGGCGGGAGTAGATGGCCTCGCGCTGATAGTTCATTACGTCGTCGTATTCGAGCAAGCGCTTACGGATGCCGAAGTTGTTCTCCTCGACCTTCTTCTGGGCGCGCTCTATGGTGGAAGACAGCATTGAGCTCTCGAGGGCTTCGTCGTCCTTCATTCCGAGGCGGTCCACCACGCCGGCTATACGCTCCGAACCGAAGAGGCGCATCAGCTTATCTTCCAGGGAGATGTAGAACACGGATGAACCCGGGTCGCCCTGACGTCCGGCACGGCCTCGCAGCTGGCGGTCCACACGGCGGCTGTCGTGGCGCTCGGTACCGATGATGGCCAGACCTCCGGCAGCCTTCACCTCGGGCGAAAGCTTGATATCGGTACCACGGCCTGCCATATTGGTGGCGATGGTCACGGTACTGCTCTGACCGGCCTGGGCCACGATTTCGGCCTCACGGGCGTTCTCCTTGGCATTCAGCACATTATGACGTATGCCACGCATCTTCAGCATTCGGCTGAGGAGCTCGGAAGTCTCCACGTCGGTGGTACCGACCAGGACCGGGCGTCCGGCCGAGGAGAGTTCCACTATGCGGTTGATGACAGCGGCATATTTGGCTTTCTTGGTCTTGTAGATAAGGTCGTCCTGGTCGTCGCGGACCACGGGACGGTTGGTGGGGATGACCATCACGTCCAGCTTGTAGATGCTCCAGAACTCACCGGCCTCGGTCTCTGCGGTACCGGTCATACCGGAAAGCTTGTGGTACATCCTGAAGTAATTCTGCAGGGTGATGGTTGCAAAGGTCTGGGTTGCAGCCTCGACCTTCACGTTCTCCTTTGCCTCGACTGCCTGGTGCAGACCATCGCTCCAGCGGCGTCCCTCCATCACACGGCCGGTCTGCTCGTCCACAATCTTGATCTTGCCGTCCACTATGATGTAGTCGATATCCTTCTCGAACATGGTGTAGGCCTTGAGCAGCTGGTTCACGGTGTGGATACGCTCGCTCTTGAGGGAGAAGTCTTCCATCAGGGCATCTTTGCGATGCTGCTTCTCTTCGAGGGAGATTCCGCCAGTATTCTGGATGGCTGCGATTCCGCTGCCTACGTCGGGAATGACGAAGAAGTCCTCGTTGCCCACCGCATTGGCAAGCACCTCGTGACCCTTGTCGGTCATATCTACGGAATGGAGCTGTTCGTTGATCACGAAGTAGAGAGGGTCGGTAACCACCGGCATCTCCCTTTCATTATCCTGCATGTAGAAGTTCTCCGCCTTCTGTAGGAGGACCTTCATGCCGGGTTCGCTCAGGAACTTGATCAGAGGGGAATACTTGGGAAGGCCCTTGTGGGCACGCAGGAGCAGCTTTCCGCCTTCCTGCTCATCACCTGCGGCGATGGCTTTCTTGGCGTCGTTCAGAACCTGGTTCACCAAGGTACGCTGGGCCTGGTAAAGCTTCTCCACGAAAGGACGGAATTCCATGAACTGGCCGTCATCCTCAGCTTTGGCCACAGGGCCGGAAATAATCAGAGGAGTACGGGCATCGTCGATCAACACGGAGTCAACCTCATCGACTATGGCATAATGATGCTTGCGCTGCACGAGGTCGTCGGTATTGATGGCCATGTTGTCGCGCAGATAATCGAAGCCGAATTCATTGTTGGTACCGAAGGTGATATCACATTCATAAGCCTTGCGACGGGCATCGGAGTTGGGCTGATGCTTGTCGATGCAGTCCACGCTCAAGCCGTGGAACATATAGAGCGGGCCCATCCATTCGGAGTCTCGTTTGGAGAGGTAGTCGTTAACGGTAACCACGTGCACGCCCTTGCCTGCAAGGGCATTCAGGAACACCGGGAGGGTTGCCACGAGGGTCTTACCTTCACCGGTAGCCATCTCTGCGATCTTTCCTTCGTGAAGGGCGATACCGCCGATGAGCTGCACATCGTAATGCACCATATCCCAGGTGATTTCATTGCCGCCGGCCACCCACTTATTATGATATATGGCTTTGCTGCCCTCTATGGTAACGAAATCGTGAGATGCGGCCAGGTTGCGGTCGAAATCATTGGCCTCGACCTCAATGGTCTCGTTCTGCGCCAGGCGGCGGGCAGTGGACTTCACGATGGCGAATGCCTCGGGGAGGATTTCGTTCAAGGCTTTCTCGATGGCCTCGTCCTCGTCTTTGACAAGCTTGTCGGATTCGGTAGCGAGTTTCTCTTTCTCGGAAACGGGGATGTCCTTGTCAAGTTCGAGCTTGATTTCGGAGATGCGGTCCTCGAAGGGCTTTTCTATTTCGCGCAGATACTGACGCAATTTTGCCGAATGGCTGCGGAGTTCATCTGCTGACAATTTGTCAATTTCTTCGTATTTTGAGAGAATCTTGTTCAGAAGAGGCTTCACCGCCTTATAATCGCGGTCGGCCTTAGAACCGAACAGAGCTTTGATAATGTCTGCTAATGCCATAAATAATAAATAAGAGTATCTTGCAAATTTAACCAATTATTGGCTATTACAAAAATTTTGCCTATGTTTGCACTCACTTAAAAAGCAGGATTAGCACATCGGTAGTGCATTGGCTTCCCAAGCCAAGGAGGAGGGTTCGACTCCCTTATCCTGCTCACGGGATAAGGGAGTCGCCACTAGCGGCTCCTTTTTTTTGCCTGAAGGCTCAAAAGGACTAGAAACGGTAATCCGACAGGTTCTGGATGCCGGGAAGGCGATAGTAACTCTCGACAACATCGCCACGCAGACAAACCTTCTTCCCCAACTTAGAGGGGTTATCCACAAGATTCAGAGCATTCCGTATATCCCCCTGGGAGAGCTGCACGCTCATGCAGCGGTCCCTGTCAGTGCAGGACGCGGCATCCGCTATCACCATATTGGTGCGCGCCGAAAACGGCCCTGCAAAAGAGCAGGACTTGGAACTCAGGTCCCCACCGACTATGTAGCCGCTTACCCAGATATCCTTCTTACCGGCCATTCCGCGGGCTTCGGCCACGCTGTAAACCTGGTCAGGGACATCTACGGTAGTCCCTCCCCCGGAAGAAGTTCCGTCCCACGCCACCGTACATTCGCTCCATATGCGGCTGGTATCTACCCGGATATGGAAATCTATCATCGAAACCGGGATTGCCTTGGGCATGGTCTCGGAAACGCTAAGCTTCAGGCACATCATCTCTCCAGCCTGCAGGGTCAGGGTATGGATTACTGAGGTCTTTCCTTTGTAATTCAGCAGCAGCGACACGCTGCCGGGATTGAAGAAGGCGGTGCGGGTCTCGGAAAAACCGAAAGCTAGTGTCCCCTGGGAGCTCCTCAGGAAGACCGAGCCCTCCTTGTAATTGGCGACGAAACTCTCGCTGAAGATCAACCTTATGCCGGCATTCATCTGTGCGGCCACAAGGTCCAATTCGGCCACCTGACCCTCTGCAAGGGTGATATTGCGGCTGTCACCGAACTGCGGACAGGCATAGCAGGGTGCATCGAATTCGGAAGAAAGGATGGCTACGTCGTAAGAGTCGGCATCCAGGACGAACTCGCTAGGACACTCCCCCCAAGGGGCACGGATTACGGACATGCCGTCGCTTCCGGAGATGGAAAGTATGTACTCGGAGAGATCCGGAAAAGACTGGGCGGAACGGGTGCCCGGGTCGAAATTGAGACGCAGGGTCGCAGATTCGGCGGCATCCTTTCCGGGAGATACACAGGAACTTAGGGAGAATAACAAAGTCGCGGCCAGCGCGCAGGAATAATGGAAAAAAGATTTCATAAGGCTCGTTTTTCCACAAAAATATAGGAAGCAAACGTAAAAGACCCCCCTGAAACATGCATCAGAAACACGTTTTTTTATGTTTTACTGGCGGAAACATAAAAAAAATTCACGGGGACCCGCATCACTGCGAGCGCCCCGCTACTTAACCTAAACTTAAACTATGAAAAACTTCGACGCAAATCTAATGAATATTTTTTACAAATGCACAATAATTCTGAAAATTAAGATGTAATTTTGTCCCAAAATCATAAAAGATGAAAAGATTTGCATTTCTGTTAGTTTCTTTCATCGCCGCCGCTCTGGCAGTTTCCTGCAGCCGTTACGAAACGGTAAAGGGAGATCCGATGAAATCCAAGATCTACACCCTCGACAATGGTCTCAAAATCTACATGACCGTAAACAAAGAGGAACCCCGTATCCAGACCTTCGTCGCAGTCCGCGTCGGAGCTAAGAACGACCCCAAGGAAACCACCGGTCTGGCCCACTATTTCGAGCATCTCATGTTCAAGGGCTCGGAGCAGTTCGGCACCCAGGATTACGAAGCAGAAAAGCCCATGCTCGACGAAATCGAGCGTCTGTTCGAAGAATACAGGAGCATCAGCGACCCCGCGGAGCGCAAGGCACACTACGCCAAGATCGACTCTGTCAGCTTCCAGGCATCCCAGCTTGCCATTCCCAACGAATACGACAAGCTGATGAGCATGATTGGCAGCCGCGGGTCCAACGCCTGGACTTCCTTCGACGAGACCGTCTATACGGAAGACATTCCCTCCAACCAGATGGAAAACTGGGCCAAGATAGAGGCAGACCGCTTCCGCCACAACGTCATCCGCGGCTTCCATACCGAGCTCGAAACCGTTTACGAGGAATATAACATGAGCCTTACCAGCGACGGACACAAAATGCTGGAAGCCGTCAACAAGGGACTGTTCCCCCACCATCCCTACGGAACCCAGACCGTACTTGGAACCCAGGAGCAGCTCAAGAACCCTTCCATCGTAAACATCAAGCGCACCTACAATACCTACTATCGTCCGAATAACATCGCCATCTGCCTCTCCGGAGATTTCAACCCCAAGGAGGCCGTCAAAATCATAGATAAGTACTTCGGCGATTGGGAGCCCAATCCGGACATTCCCGAGTTCAAATTCGAAAAGGAGCAGCCCATCACCGAGCCTGTAGTGAAGGAAGTGAAAGGCCTTCAGGCAGAAATGCTGGCCATGGGATGGCGCCTTCCCGGCAGCTCGGACTTCGAAGCTTCCGCAGTGTCCGCAATAACCTCCAGCATTCTCTATAACAGCCAGGCCGGTCTGATAGACATCGACATCAACCAGAAGCAGAAGGCCATGCAGGTCTTTGCCATCTCTATGCCCAGCTCCGACTACAGCATCCTCCTCACCCTGGGAATGCCCAAGCAGGGGCAGACCCTGGACGAACTGAAGGAGCTCACCCTCGAAGAGATAGCCAAACTCAGGAACGGAGACTTCGACGAGAGTCTGATCGAAGCAACCGTGAACAACATCCGCCTTACGAAGATGGCACAGCTCGAAAGCAACCGCGCCCGTGCCAATGCCTTCGTGGATGCCTTTATAGCCGGAGTCGACTGGAAAGATGCGGCCCTCGAACTGGAGCGCTACAGCAAGGTCAGCAAGGAAGACATCGTCGCCTTCGCTAATGAGTATCTGAAGGAAGACAACTACACCATAGTTTACAAGCGCCAGGGCGTGGATGAGAGCCAGAAGAAGATAGAAGCACCCGCAATCACCCCTATCGCCACCAACCGCGACAAGCGCAGCGCCTTCCTCGACGAGGTATCCGCCAGCGAGGTCACTCCCATCGAGCCTGTTTTCGTCGATTTCAACAAGGACATGTCCAAGTTCAAGCTCTGCGAGGGCGTGGACGTGCTCTACAAGCACAACGAGCTCAATGACATAGCTGAGGTAGAATACATCTTCAACCGTGGCACGGAGGACGACCCCGCCCTCAACCTTGCATTCTCGTACATCGAGTACCTCGGCACCGCCGACATGAGCAGCGAGGAGATTGCACGCAAGATGTATGACCTGGCCTGCAGCTTCGGTATGAGCGCAAAATCTCACTCAACTTCCATCCACGTGAGAGGCCTCAGCGAGAACCTTCCCGAGGCCGTCCGCATACTGGAAAGCCTGATTGCCAACGCTACTCCCGACGAGGACATCCTCGCCAACTGCAAAGCCGACATCATGAAGATGCGCTTAGACAACAAGAGCGACCAGGACGAATGCATGGATGCCCTCGAGCGTTATATGTTCTACGGTCCTGAATTCGTGAAGAAGACCACCATCAGCAATGAGAGCCTGATGGCACTCAGTTCCGAAGAACTGCTTGCCAAGGTCCGCGAAATTGCCGGAAAGGGTCACGAGATACTCTACTACGGTCCCGAAAGCCAGGCATCTGTCAAGAAGATGCTCTCCGAGAACCATAAGGTCGGCGAGAATCCCGAACCCATGGAAGAGAAGTTCAGCAAGCGCCTCACCACCGAAAGCAGCCAGGTACTGCTGGCCCCCTATGATTCCAAGCAATTCCTCTATGTCCAGTACACCGACCTCGGCGGCAAGTTCGACAAGGCCAACACTGCCGAAATCAATATGTACGACGAGTATTTCGGAGGAGGAATGAACAGCATAGTATTCCAGGAGATGAGGGAGGCCCGCGGCCTTGCATACAGAGCCTATGCCTATCTCGAACAGCCCTCCGATCCCGTTAACGGATATATGTTCTACGCCTACATCGCCAGCCAGAACGACAAGCTGCGCGCAGCAGCCGACGGCTTCAAGGAGATCATCGAGAACATGCCCGTCAGCGAATCCGCCTTCCAGATTGCCAAAGACGGAATCCTCTCTCGTATGCGCACCAAACGCACCACCGGAAAAGCCGTCCTGGACCTCTATCGCCAGTGCCGCAGGCTAGGCCTCGACGAACCCAGCGACAAAGCTGTCTTCGAGGCTATCCAGACCATGAGCCTGGAGGACGTGAAGGCAGCTCAGCAGAAGTGGGTGGCAGGAAAGAATTATGTGTTTGCTATCCTCGGAGACCCTGCCGATCTCGATCAGGACTTCCTAAAGACCCTCGGTCCGGTGAAGAAAGTTTCCCTCGAGGAAATCTTCGGATATTGATCCTAACGGAGGTTCTTGTTCTTTAGATATTCATCGACGATTTCATAGTAGTCGGTCTGGATAAAATCCGAACCGGCTTCTATGAATCGTTCAAGTACGTCGCAGTCAGTGTCGGGATCGGCGCTCATGTCGTCATACCAATAAAGCAACTGCTCTCCAAGGGCATAGCCCCCGGTATTAGGATCGTCTATGCAGTTGGACAGGCTGAGAGCCCCATAACTATGGCATAGCTCTCCGAAGCCCTCCGTTGTCTTGTCGTAATAAGTCTTATAGTCGTACTGGAACAGTTTGGTAGTCCCGAAATAGCCTGAGGAATAGTCGGTTATACCGGAAGGTGCGGTAATCCAGGGATGTATCGCCAGCATTCCTCCAAGAGTGTCAAAACCCTCGCGCACATAGGCTCTTTTATCCGACACCCCGAAAATCAGGACCTGGTCCCTGGTATCCGTAGTGCGGATCGCCTCTATGACGGCGTCCATGTCAGGCTCGTTGTCATTGCCATCCTTCTTTATGTCCAGGATGACGAAGATCTTCCCTTTGCATACGGCAAGGGCCTCCTCCAAGGAGGGGACCCTGATATAGTCGCCGTTCATCTGCAAATAGGTTGATGAGCCCCGGGCCCTCAATCGGAGGGCCCGTACTTCATCATAGCTCATCTCCGAAATCAAAGGACTTCCGGAGGCGTTGGTGGTATATTTCACCCCCTCGTTGTGCATCAGCATAAGCCTGCCGTCGGCTGTCTGGCGGACATCGATTTCCACCATGTCCAAGCCGAGGGCTATGGCCTTCTGGATGGCAGGGATGGAGTTTTCGGGGTACTTATTCTTTACGGACCAATAGGTATTTCCCCTGTGTGAGCAGATATACACATGGTTAGCGGGTACGGCTGCGCGTCCGTATTCACTTATCTTAGTATCGCAAAGACTGAGCAAGTTCAGGCCGGAAAGCGGAACAGGATCCGAGCCGGACGAAGGAGAAGCCGTCCCTCTGGGCACAGGGTAACCGTTGGTAAAGAGTTCCCAGCTTGCAGCATGCACATCCTGCTGGGGATTCTCGTTCCACTCGGCAGCAGCCGCATCCAGTGCGGAAATGAAGTTGGAATAGCTCGTAGATGTGGAAGGACGGGTAACGCTGCCATTGCCCCGCATCTGGGCGTCGCTCAACTCTTGTTCGCTCTTGGTATAGCTGTAGCTACCACTGGACCTGCCGGCCTTGAAACCGCTAATCCAATAGACGTCGCTGATAATGGCTCCCACAGTTCCGCTGTCCCCAGAACCCCTCAGCCAGCCATATATGCTACCATTGGACTGATTGGAAGCAGGGCTTACTACGCTGCTGTTGTCCAGGTAGAAATTGGTGTACGGAGCAGGAGAATAGCAGTTGCGTATGGTAACATCCTGGGCAAAGCCGACTATGCCGGCGATATTGGTATTGCTGCCACTGGCCGTCGAAATCTTGGTGGGGAAAGCGCAGCTGTTGAAGATGGTGAAATAGTTCATCGCACGGCAATCTGCCTTACCTACTATTCCGGCCACGCCGCCGCCCGTACCATTGTAGTTGAGTATGGATCCTCCTACGAAACAGCAATTGGAGATAAGCATGGTTTTCTGGTTGTTGTAGATATAACCTACTATACCTCCCAGGAAGCCATAAGTTCCTGATGCGCTGTTGTTTATGATGTCGCACTTGGCCGAGCAGGCATTGATTACGATCGGGGCCTCCATGGAACCGACGATGCCGCCTAGTTTTCCCTGGGTTCCGACTATTTCCTTGCAATCCACCACGCAGTTCTCGATACGGCGGGCCTCACTGTTGTTGTGCACCTGGCCCACTATGCCTCCCACGTCATATTTTGCGCCTTCTATGCTTGTCTGGCTGCCTGTTACGGTGCAGGAGTAGGTATTGCCGGCATTATGGTAACCTACTATTCCTCCTACGGCATAATCACCCCTGACTATTCCCTTGAAAGAGCAGGCGCGTATGGTTCCTGACATCTGCTTGCCGCAAATGCCTCCTACGCTTTCCTTGGTCGTGCTTATCTCGGACCCGCTGACCACGCAGTTTTCCACGACAGCGGTGGAAGAAGGCTGGATGCAGCCGACTACGGATCCTACGTTCCAATGTCCTGTGGCGCTGGTGCTGACATTTACCATGCGGAGACCGTCCACGTGGGCCTGCCCAGCAAGGTAACCGAAGAATCCCACGGCCATTCTGTCGTTCTGGTTGCGGATCACGGCATTCTTTATACTGTATCCTCCACCCAGGTAAGTACCTTCGAAGTAGTTGGCTTCAGGTCCGCCGTAGTCCGCACTGTTGCTGTTGCCTATGGCATCCATATATCCTCCGTCGAAATCGATGTCGGCAGACTGGCGGTAGTAGTCAGTGCGGAAACTGCCGCTTCCGGCTTCTACCTTGGCAGCCATTTCTGCAAGGTCTGCCATTGTCTCGATACGCCAAGGACTGGTGGAATTACCCTTTCCGCCGTTGAAATAATAAAGCACGGGAGTAATACCCGACATGTTCACCGAGATGCTGTTCAGGCATCCCTCCCTGAAGGAGACCGGATGGCCGTCGGGGATGGTGATTTCCTTGGTGTATGAATAAGAATCCGAGGTATAGGCTATCACGGAAAGACTCTCACCGGCTCCTATGGATGCTTCCCAGGAGGTGAACCAGACATCGATATCTCCACCGCCGGAAAGAGGGGTAGCATATTTCACGTCCAAGCTCCTGCTGCCGGAATATATCGACCCGCTCTCCCCAGTGGAGAGATTCATTTCACGGGCTCCAGCCAGGTTCACTCCTGCAGGAGCGATGATTTCGACCCTTTTCACGGATTTTCCGGAAGGAATACCTTTCAGGGTAATCTTGTTCAACGCCACGGCCCTGCGGAAAGAGGCAGTCCACTCGGTGCTGAGGCTGTTGAAAGAATCCGGATGGGCAATCATTATGAAAGCCGCCGGGTCATAGCTTGAGGAAGATGCATTCTGCACCTCCGGAAGCAGGACCTTGAAACTATCCGGATCGGTATTATCGGCCTCCACAGCTGCAGTTGCGGGGTAGATACCCTGATACAGATAGGATGATGCGCTCGCGGGATTTACGCTGAAACTGAAGGAAGCATCGGGCGAACCGGCATAACTGTCGGTCACGGAAGATTTTGCAAAAGTGTCGGAAGATCCGCCGCTGATGCAGAGCATCATCTGCTCGCCGCTCCCCCAGAGCACGACTTTGTCCTGATTATTATATGTGTCCAGATAAGTCTTGACTTCGCTGGCCTTCACGGTAATGACTATTCCCTCTTTTTCGGCCGGGCGGACAAGGTCCATCTCATTATCCTTACTGCAAGATGCGCAAGCGACTATCGCCGCGGTCAGCGCAAACAAACGGAGTGTTAAATTTTTCATAGGGCAGGCAAATTAATAGACATACTCATTATCATTCAGGTCGGTATCGCCATAATAGCCGCCTCCGCCGGCATGGAATTTATCATAGCCTGAAGTAATCAAGATAGAATCTCGAAAGCTGGAAATGACGATATCCGCTTCCGGTTTGGAATAAAACTTTAGTTTCATTATGAATTAAGTGTTGGTTATTGCTAGTCTCGGTATTAGAACGTCGCAAATGGCAACTATCCCCCAATGCCCGCAAGAATTTTTTGCGCATATTTCCTACATTTTATTATATTTGCACGACTAAACTTAAACTTTATATGTTGGAAAGATTTCTCCGCAAGCAAGGGCAGGAACTGGAGTTCATTGTTCCTGACAACTTCAATTTCGCATACGACGTGGTAGATGTCTGGGCCGAGGAGGCTCCGGACAAGACCGCCCTTATATGGACCAGCGACACGGCGCCGGAAAGGAGGATGAGCTTTGCCGATCTCAAACGCGAGAGCGACAAGGTAGCAGGCTACCTGAGCAGCCTCGGAATAGGCCGTGGGGACTTCGTGATGCTTATCCTGAAGCGCCGCCTCCCCTTCTGGACCACCATGCTCGCCCTCGAAAAAATAGGAGCCGTGGCCATTCCAGCCACCTTCCTCCTCACCTCCCACGATATTATCTACCGTTGCAAATCTGCCGAAATCAAGGCCATAATCTGCTGCGGCGACGAAGACATTCTGGACAAAGTGGCCGAAGCGGAGCCTAAATGCCCCTATCTCGAAAAGCTGATAAGCATTGGGCCCGAGGTTCCGGAAGGTTTCGAGGACTTCGAGGCCGGAGTAGCAGCCGCTACGCCCTGGGTGCGCGGGGACTGGAAGAACGAAAGCGAGGATCCGATGCTGATGTATTTCACCTCGGGTACCTCCGACGAGCCGAAAATGGTGATGCACAGCCATACCTATGCGCTCAGCCATCTGGTGACCGCGGCATACTGGCACCAGCTCACCCCCGACAGCATACATTTCACCTATTCCGATACGGGCTGGGGAAAGGCCGTCTGGGGCAAGCTTTACGGGCAGTGGATAGTAGGCGCGACCGTTTTCGTGTATGACCACGAAAAGTTCGTCCCTGCGGAGCTGCTGGCGCTTATCGGAAAATACCACATCACCTCCTTCTGCGCCCCTCCCACCATCTACCGCTTCCTTATTAAAGAGCATTTCAACTGCTTCGACCTGAGTTCCCTGCAGCACTGCACCACCGCCGGAGAGGCCCTCAACCCTTCGGTGTTCGAGGAGTTCCACCGCCGCACGGGCCTCTGGATCCACGAAGCATTCGGGCAGACGGAAACCACCCTTACCCTGGGCACTTTCCCTTGGGTGGAGCCCCGTCCGGGTTCCATGGGCAAGCCATCCCCCGCCTACGATATAGATATCCTTACCCCTGACGGAAGGTCGGCCGAGCCCGGAGAACGCGGCGTCATCGTCATCCGTACCGACAAGAAACGCCCCATAGGACTCTTCCTCGGCTATTACAGGAACCCCAAGCTCACCCGCAAAGCCTGGCACGACGGCGTTTACTACACCGGCGACGTGGCCTACCGCGACGAGGACGGCTACTTCTGGTTCGAAGGCCGCAACGACGACCTAATAAAGACCTCCGGCTACCGTGTGAGTCCCTTCGAGGTGGAGAGCGCCGTAATGGGACACCCTGCCGTGGTGGAATGTGCCGTGACCGGCATTCCGGACCCGGAAGAAGTCCGCGGTACAGTTGTGAAAGCCACTATAGTTGTTGCATCCGAGTACAAGAAGCAAGTGGCCGACGAACTCAGCCGCAAGGCCCTGATAAAGGACATCCAAGGCTTCGTGAAACGCATCACCGCTCCTTACAAGTATCCGCGCGTGATAGAATTCGCCGATGCCTTGCCCAAGACCATCAGCGGCAAGATCCGCCACGTGGAAATCAGGGAAAAAGATTCGAAGAAATAGCTCTAGCCGAGCATTTTTGCAATTTGCGCATCCGAAGCATCGGGTGCGTTTTTGCGTATTATGTCGGACAGATAGCGGTAGGATTCCGCAGGGCTGAGGGACGAGCGTAGGCTGCGGGCCTCCATGAAGGCGGCGAAGGGGAAAGACTTGTCCGGAGTATCTTCGAACAAGGATTCGGGAGAGCAGAAGGTGCTGACTTGCCAGCCCACATAGTGCAGGTCCTGGCCGCGATAGACTCTTGTGATATCGCCGGTAAGTGCGAGGGTTTTCATCTGCAGACGGGCCATCAGCGCATCTGCAGCGCTCTTTTTGACCCCGAGCAGACGTCGGATTTCCCGCATCTCCACCGAACCTTGGGAGGCCATCAAATCCAAGACTTTCTTTTCATCTTCATTCGGGAGATAAGCGGACTTGCTGCGTCTCCAGTTCAACAGTTCGCGATAGACCTCGAAGGTCGCGAACGCGGCCTTTCCTCCAAGGACGAACTTGCCATAGGCGATGTCCCCGCTCTGCACGCAGTCTATCTTCCAGTCCCAGGGGCCCAGGGTGTCTCCCCCGTCGAACCAGAATTCGCGAGGGGTGCGCTCCTCGATGGAGTACCCAGGGATGAGATTTGAAAAGAAGGGAATGAGTCCGGCCTCGTGGATGACGGCAAGCATGGACTCCGCGTTTATGACATCCATGGCTGTTAAAATTTTCGTACCCCCGAGGCGAATCGAACGCCTATCGTCGGAACCGGAATCCGAAATTCTATCCATTAAACTACAGGGGCAGAAATGGACAGCAAATATACCAATTTTATTTTGTATATTTGTGAACTAAAACCCAAATCACTATGAAAGCATACGTCTTCCCCGGACAGGGGGCCCAGTTCCCCGGAATGGGCAAAGATCTTTACGAAAACAGTCCCAAGGCAAAGGCCTTGATGGACAAGGCAAATGACATCCTGGGCTTCAGGATTACAGATATAATGTTCAACGGTACTCCCGACGAGCTGAAGGCCACCAAGGTCACTCAGCCCGCAATTTTCATACACTCCGTAGCGCTGGCGCTCTGTTCCGAAGGGCTGCCCGCCCCCGATATGACCGGAGGTCACTCCCTTGGAGAGTTTTCCGCCCTGGTAGCAGCCGGTGCAGTCAGCTTCGAGGATGGCCTGCGTCTCGTGGCCGTGCGTGCCAATGAGATGCAGAAGTGCTGCGAAAAAGTGCCCGGGACCATGGCCGCCATCATAGGCCTCCCTACCGAAACCGTCGAGCAGATCTGCGAGAGCACGGAGGGAATAGTGATCGCCGCCAACTACAACTGCGACGGTCAGATAGTCATCTCCGGCGAAAACGAAGCCGTGCTTGCCGCCTGCGAGGCCTGCAAGGCAGCCGGAGCAAAGCGCGCTCTTCCCCTCGCCGTGAGCGGAGCCTTCCACTCCCCTCTAATGGAGCCCGCCCGCGCCGAACTTGCCAAGGCAATCGAGGCCACCGAGGTCAAGGCTCCCCGCTGCCCCATCTACCAGAACGTGACGGCGCAGCCCGAGACCGATCCTGTCCGCATAAAAGATAACCTCCTGAAACAACTGACCAGCCCCGTGCGTTGGACCCAGAGCGTAAAGAACATGCTCGCCGATGGTGCCGACGACTTCCTGGAGCTGGGCCCCGGAACGGTACTCCAGGGGCTCGTGAAACGCATCAGCGGTGCAGAAGGCAAGGAAGTCGCAATTAACGGCATCAGCTAGAGTCTACATATAAATTTATCGATAAAAATATGGCTAAAGAAAAAAAATTCATTACTTGTGACGGTAATACCGCCGTGGCCGGAATCGCATATCTTTTCAGCGAGCACGCGGCGATCTATCCCATCACACCTTCATCTCCGATGGCAGAGAACATCGACGAATGGGCTGCCCACGGAAAGAAGAACCTTTGGGGCGAGACCGTAAAGGTCACCGAACTTCAGAGTGAGGGCGGTGCCTCGGGAACAGTGCACGGTTCCCTCCAGGCAGGTGCTCTTACCACTACCTACACCGCCTCCCAGGGTCTTCTGTTGATGATTCCGAACATGTACAAGATTGCCGGCGAAATGCTCCCGACGGTTTTCCATGTTTCGGCCCGCGCGCTCGCTTCGCACGCACTTTCAATTTTCGGTGACCACCAGGATGTGATGGCCTGCCGCCAGACCGGCTTCGCTATGCTGGCATCCGGCTCCGTTCAGGAAGCCCAGGACCTCGCAGCAGTCGCACATCTCTCCACCATCAAGAGCAGCATCCCCTTCCTGCACTTCTTCGACGGATTCCGTACATCCCACGAAATCCAGAAGATCGAGGCTATCGACGAGGATGACCTCCGCAAGATGGTGAGCACCAAGGCTCTCCAGCAGTTCCGCGAGAGGGCCCTCAATCCGGAAGCTCCCGTTACCCGCGGTACCGCGCAGAATGGTGACGTTTACTTCCAGGCCGTCGAGTCCCGCAACAAGGTATATGACGAGGTTCCCGATGTGGTAGCACGTTATATGGGCGAGATCGGCGAAGCCACCGGACGCATCTACCGTCCCTTCGACTATTACGGAAATCCCAAGGCCGAGAACATCATCATCGCCATGGGTTCCGTTACCGAAACCATACGCGAGACCATCGACTACCTCAACGCACAGGGTCGCAAATACGGTCTCGTATCCGTACACCTCTACCGTCCTTTCAGCACCAAGTATCTGATGAAGGCCATCCCGGCCAGCACCAAGAAGATCGCCGTGCTCGACCGTACCAAGGAACCCGGCTCCCTCGGAGAGCCTCTCTACCTGGACATCAAGGCCGCCTACCAGGGCGTTGCAGATGCCCCCATCATCGTCGGCGGCCGCTATGGTCTCTCCAGCAAGGACACCACTCCTGCACAGATCATCGCAGTTTACGACAATCTTGAGCTGAAGAGCCCCAAGAACGACTTCACCATCGGCATCGTGGACGACGTCACCTTCAAGAGCCTTCCTACCAAGGGAGAAATCTCCATCGTGAAGCCCGGCACCACCGAGTGCAAGTTCTTCGGTCTCGGTTCCGACGGTACCGTAGGTGCCAACAAGAACACCATCAAGATCATCGGTTCCCATACCGACCTCTATTCCCAGGCCTACTTCGACTACGATTCCAAGAAGTCCGGCGGATACACCTGCTCCCACCTCCGTTTTGGCAAGGAGCCCATCCGCGCACCTTACCTGGTGTCCACTCCCGACTTCGTAGCCTGCCACGTTCCTTCCTATCTTGAGAAGTACGACGTGCTGAAGGGCATCAAGGAAGGCGGCAGCCTCCTGCTCAACTCCCTCTGGGACGAGAAAGAAACCCTCGAGCGCATCCCCGACAATGTGAAGAGCATCATCGGCAAGAAGCACATCAAGCTCTATATCATCAACGCCACCAAGATCGCGGCTGAAATCGGCCTCGGCGGCCGCACCAACACCATCCTCCAGAGCGCATTCTTCCGTATCACCGGCATCATCCCCGCAGAAGATGCAGTGAAGTACATGAAGGACGCCGCCCTCAAGAGCTATGGCAAGAAAGGCGAGAACGTGGTGAACATGAACTATGCAGCTATCGACCGCGGTGGCGAGTACGTCGAGGTCAAGGTTCCTGCAGAATGGGCCAACATCAGCGCCAAGTTCGAGAACCCCGGCAAGTCCCGCCTGGCTCCTTCCTTCGTGAAGGAAATCGCCGACGTGGTTAACGCCCAGGAGGGTGACACCCTTCCCGTCAGCGCCTTCCTTCCTTACCAGGACGGCACCATGCCCGCAGGCACTTCCGCATACGAGAAGCGAGGCGTGGCAGTTTCCGTACCCGTGTGGAACGGCGAGACCTGTATCCAGTGCAACAACTGTGCATTCGTCTGCCCTCACGCAGCTATCCGTCCTTTCCTTATCAGCGCAGACGAGGCAGATGCCGCTGCTGCTGCAGGCGTGAAGTTCGTGGATGGCAAGGCCAACCTCAAGGAATACAAGTTCGTAATGAGCGTTTCCGTAGCCGACTGTACAGGTTGCGGCAACTGCGTGGACGTCTGCCCTACCAAGCCCGAGAAGAGCCTCAGCATGAAACCCTACATCGACCACGAGGCCGATCAGGAAGCTTTCGACTATCTGAACACCAAGGTCGGCTACAAGACCCCGCTCGATCCTAAGAGCAATCTCAAGGCCGCCCAGTTCAGCCAGCCTTTGTTCGAGTTCTCCGGTGCCTGCGCAGGTTGCGGCGAGACTCCTTACATCAAGAACATCACCCAGCTCTTCGGCGACCATATGATGATTGCCAACGCTACCGGTTGCTCTTCGATCTACGGTGCCTCCTTCCCTGCATCTCCTTACTGCACCAACGACAAGGGTCACGGTCCCGCTTGGGCCAACTCCCTGTTCGAGGACTTCTGCGAGTTCGGTCTCGGTATGCATCTCGGTTCCGACCGTATCCGCGAGACCGTAGCCGACATCATGGAGAAGGCTCAGAACTGCGAGAACTGCTCCGACGAGATGAAGGCCCTCATGAAAGAATGGCTCGAGAACCGCAACAGCTACACAGTTACCCGCAAGATCGCCGACGAACTCATTCCTATGATGGAGAAGTGCAAGTGCGACTGCTGCAAGAAGCTGCTCGAGCTCAAGAACTTCATACCTTCCCGCAGCCAGTGGATCATCGGCGGTGACGGTGCCTCCTACGACATCGGTTACGGCGGACTCGACCACGTGCTTGCCAGCGGCGAGAACGTGAACATCCTGGTGCTCGACACCGAGGTTTACTCCAACACCGGCGGACAGTCCTCCAAGGCTACCCCTGCAGGTGCAATCGCCAAGTTCGCTGCCAGCGGCAAGAAGATCCGCAAGAAAGATCTCGGTATGATGGCAATGAGCTACGGCTATGTTTACGTTGCCCAGGTGGCAATGGGAGCAAGCCCCGTCCAGTATATGAATGCCATCAAGGAAGCAGAGGCCTATGACGGACCTTCGCTCATCATCGCCTACGCTCCTTGTATCAACCACGGCCTCAAGGCCGGCATGGGTCTCAGCCAGAAGGAGGAGAAGCTTGCCGTCGATTGCGGTTACTGGCATCTGTACCGTTACAACCCGACCCTCGAAGGAACGGAGAAGAATCCGTTCAGCCTCGACAGCAAGGAACCCGACTGGAGCAAGTTCCAGGACTTCCTCAAGGGCGAGGTACGTTTCGCATCCCTCTACAAGCTCTTCCCCGAGCGCGCAGAAGAACTTCTGCAGAAGACGGAAGAGTTCGCCAAGGTGCGTCTCGATACTTACAAGAGGCTCGCTAACAAGTAATCTTAGTGTTACCTTTATACCGAAAGGGACCGGCCAAATTGGTCGGTCCCTTTTTCTTATAAGGTAAACACTATTTAAGTTCGATGTGGATGTCCCGTCCGGAGGCCCAGACCTCGGCTTCGGAACCGTCTTCCAGCTTCAGGCGGACAGGCTCCACGGCCTTGGGATGTATGGCCAGAGGATCCGGATGGAAGGCCTTGTCGGCCACGGAATACCAGTGGGAAATCTGGCGGGCATAACCCTCGAAAAGGCGGCCGTTTTCGGTAAGGGAGATCTCCCCGCGGGCTCGTTCCATCAGCTGTACTCCGAGCAGGCGCTCGAGCTCGGCGATGTTCTGGCTGACTGCCGGCTGGGTGATTCCCAGCTTGTTTGCTGCGGCCGTGAAATTGCCGCATTCTATTACAGTCAGAAATATCTTTATCCTTGTATCTTCAAGCATATTGCAAATATAATTATTATATTTGTATTACTATGAAAGTAGGTATTATGACAGCTATGGACAAGGAGTTCGAGATGGCCTCCAAGGTCCTAAAGAATCACGGCAAACACCAGATAATCCCCGTCCATTGCGGCTGGGGCAAAGTCAACTCGGCCGTCAATGCCTACAAGCTCATCTCGGAGCATCATCCCGACTGTATAATCTCCACAGGATGCGCCGGCGGAGTAGCCAAGGACATACATCTGCTGGACGTGGTAGTGGCCGCCCAGGTCGCCTATCACGACTGCTGGTACGGAGAGCCCAACGAGTACGGGCAGGTGCAGGGCTTCCCGGCCCGTTTCGACGCCCATCCCGTGCTTCTGGAAGCAGCCCGCAGCCTCAATGACCCCAAGCTGCGCTTCGGCCTGATGGCCAGCGGGGACCGTTTCTGTTCCGGCCCGGCAGATAATGCCGTAATCACCGGACACTTCCCCGACGCCCTCGCTTGCGACATGGAGTCCGGCTCCATCTCCCAGGTCTGCAATATGTACGGAGTTCCCTTCCTCAGCATGCGCGTGATCAGCGACACGGCCGAAGAAGAGGACCGCCTCGGGCAGTTCGAGAACTTCTGGGATACCGTCGGCAGTGAATCCTTCGGCATCCTTCGGGCATTCATAGATGCACTACCGGAAACTATATAACCAAAGATACACCATGAAATCACGATTCCTGATCCTTTGCGCAGCCGTAATTGCCTGCGTTTCTTGTACGTCCCGTAAAGCGGAGTATCCCATGTTCTGGACCTGGCTGGAAGACATCCCCAGCATAGACATGGAATCTGCCTTCAGCCATATGGAAGAAGCCGGTCTGGATGCAGTTATGCTGCACGCGGCCTCGGTGGAAGATTATAAGAAGGACGTGGAGATAGCTCACAGGCACGGAATCAAGGTCTATGCCTGGGTGTGGACAATGAACGTGCCCCGTCAGGAAAGGGCGCAGATGCTTGCAGAGCATCCGGACTGGTTCAGCGTGAACCGAAATGGAGAGAGCGTCTCCGAATACAAGGCCTACGTAAACTCCTACAAGTTTCTCTGCCCAGCCCTCCCCGAAGTCCGCGAGTATCTTAAGAATAAAGTTGCCGAAATCTGCGCGGTGGACGGAGTCGAGGGCATCTGCCTGGATTATTGCCGCCTCATCGACGTCGTGCTGCCGGTTTCCCTGGCCTACAACTATAATCTCCGCCAGGACACCGAGGTCTTCCCCGAATACGACTTCGGCTACCATCCTGCAATGCTGGAGAAGTTCAAGGAGCAATATGGCTATGACCCGCGCGAGCAGGAAGATCCTTCCCGCGACGA
>JAILMV010000205.1 GCA_024692185.1 Bacteroidales bacterium
AGATGATGCTTCTCGGCCCATTTGCAAAGAAAGTCCGTCATCGGACCTTCTTTTCCCGATTCGCGCGGAATCCGGGTTATCTGTTTGAAGATATCAAGTACGGATTCTGATGTCATATTTATAGAGTAGTGGTTTATCTGCCGGAAGGTACCAGGATCGATTTGAGATCGCTTACGTACCTCTTGAATGCTTTGTCGGTCGCCATCAGGTCGGCCACGGTAGTGCAGGCATGCAGCACTGTGGCGTGGTCCTTCCCGCCGGTTTCGGCTCCGATGGAGGACAGGGAGCAGTTGGTAATGATGCTCCTGCACAGATACATGGATATCTGGCGGGCCTGGACTATCTGACGCTTGCGGGAGGGCGACAGCAATGCTTCCCTGGTGATGTTGAAGTAATCGCAGACCGCTTTCTGGACCTTGTCGATGGTGATGTTCTTGGTTTCGACACCGACTATCTTCCTGGTGACCCTGGAGGCGAGTTCCACGGAATTTTCTTCTTTGGAGAGGGCTGCGTGGGCTGCTACCGAGATCAGGGCTCCCTCAAGTTCGCGGAAGTTGGTCTGGATGTTGGATGCTAGGTATTCCAGCACGTCATCCCCTATGTCCATTCCCTCGCGGAAAGCCCTGGCCTTGAGCATGGCAAGACGGGTCGCATAGTCGGGATGGGTGAGTTCGACGGAAAGACCCCATTTGAAGCGGGAGAGAAGGCGGTCTTCGAAATTCTGCAGGTCTGCCGGAGAACGGTCGGACGTGAGGATCAGCTGCTTCGAGTTCTGATGCAGATGATTGAAGATGTTGAAGAAGGCCGTCTGGTTGCCCTGCCCTACCAGATCCTGGATATCGTCGATGATGAGTACATCTATCTTCATATAATAAGCCAGGAAGTCGGTGAGCTTGTTGCGGACGTACACTGCGTCCATGTATTGGGTCTTGAACTCGTTGCCGGTCACATAGAGGACTACGAGGTCCGGGAATTTCTCCTTGATGGCAAGGCCGATTGCATTGGCCACGTGGGTTTTGCCCAGGCCGGGACCGCCGAAGATGAACAGCGGATTGAAAGGGGTCTTGCCGGGATTGTTGGCAATGTCGTTTCCTGCGGAGATGGCAAGGCGGTTGCAGTCCCCGGAAACAAGATTGCTGAAGTTGTACACAGGGAGCAGCCTGGGGTCGATCTGTATCTTCTGGAGGCCAGGATATACGAAGGGACCGGGATTGCCGGAAGGCTGATAGCTGCTGATTCCTATGGACTTGTTCACGGGCGGATTGCCGGGGCCTTCGGGAAGGCGCATGGGCGACTGGTTGGTGACCGGGCGGATCAGGTAGTTGAGCCTGGCGTCGGCACCGAGCACGCGCTTGAGAGTTTTCTTGATGACGTCCAGATAGGACTCTTCGAGATACTCGCGGAAGAAGTCGGAAGGAACCTCTACTGTGAGGGTGGAATCCACGAGGGAAACGGGCCTGATCTTCTTGAACCAGGTCTCGAAATGCTGCGGTTCGACTATCTGCGAAATGATCTGCAGACAGTTGTTCCAACGGTCTATGTATTTCCCTGTATTTTCCATATGATTGAACTGTGCAAAAATGGTTAAAAAAAAACTTTAAAAAATTTTTTTAACTATTGCATATTAATTCTTTTTGTCTTATATAAAGAAACAACACCCATTTTTGCCCTATTTTGCAAATGCTTGATTTTTAGGTAATTACACTAACGAAAAACAAGCCTGACGGCCTGCTTTCAATTTTTTATTTTTAATAATTCAAAATTGCGTGAGGCCCTTATTTGAAGCGAGTTGCGCCCTCCGGAGTCAGTTTGACCATAAAGGAACCGGGGTACTTTTGCTTGATGGCCGCATTCGCCTTCCTGGCCTCCTCTTCCGACTCGAAAATCCCTATAATATATTTATTAAGGGAACCTATGTTTATAACCTCAGGTTTATATCCCATGAACGAAGGGTCGGAGGCGTCGATTATACGGCTGCTGGCAAAAATCTGCGTACCGTATCTGACTGCTGCTACTTGGACGCTTTCCTGCTTTTCCGGCTCGGCGGCGGGAACGCTCTCCTGCTGCTGGACTTCCAGGCTGCCGTCGTATATCTCCTTATAGTCTTTGAATGCCTCGAACAGGCGCTGGGCAATCTGCTCGCGTTTGCTTTCCTGCTTCAGGGCCGCAAGGTCGTTGGCATTGGAGATGAATCCCAGCTCCACCAGTACTGCAGGCATTGCAGTGGCCCAGAGCACCAGGAAGGGATTCTGCCATATTCCGCGGTCCGCCTTGATAGGCCCTCCCTTGAGCTTCTCGGAGATTACCGAGGCAACCAGCAGGCTCTGCTCCAGATAGGCGTTCTGCATCAGGGTCATGAAGATGTAGGACTTCTCGTCCGAGGGATCGAAGCCCTGATACTTGGTGGTATAATCATCCTCCAGCAAGACCACGGAGTTCTCCCTCTTCACAACGTCCATGTTGTAGGCGAACAGATCCCTGTTCTTGTTGGAAGATTTTCCGAGGATATGGACGGAGTAGCCGTTTGGCGAGGTCGAATATGCGGAATTGATATGGATGGAGATGAAAAGATTTGCTCCGGCCTTGTTGGCAATGTTGGCACGGTCACGCAGTTCCACGAACTTGTCCGTGCTGCGGGTCATTATTACTTTCACCTCGGGAAAGGCCTCCTTGATCTTCTCGGAAAGCATGGTGGCTATTGAGAGGGTGAAGGTCTTTTCGTATGACTTCTTGTCTTTGCTGACTGCACCTGAATCTTTTCCACCGTGACCTGCATCTATAACTACGGTATGAAGTTTGAGGTCTTCTGCCCGGAGCGGAAGCAGCCCCAGCATCAAAGAAACGAATATGCAGATTGTGCGTTTCAGAAAATAATCGCTATTTTTGTACCTTGCAAATTTAGGAAAAAATTGCAATTGAGGAAATATATATACTTCTTTCTTGTTCCGGTAATCCTTGCCGTAACCAGCACCGACCTTTCTGCACAGCGCCCCAGGCGCAACAGAGGGCCCGTGTTCAGTTCCCAAGTAGCCGAAAAGAAGGTCGTACTCCCCGATTCCCTCGAACTTGCCCGCCGGGATTCCATCCGCGTTGCCGACTCCCTTTTCAGGGTTGATTCCGCCGCAATGATGGCCTATTCTTCCCTCCAGGCTCCTGCATTCTCCGCCGCGCGTGACTCGGTCATCGAAGATTTCTCCAACGGTCAGCGCATGATCCATTATTATGGCGACGTCAGCGTTAAGTACCAGAATATGGAGCTTACAGCCGAGCGTATGGACTATGATGTAAGTACGGGCGTGGTCCATGCTTACGGCGTCTATGACTCCCTGGCTGCGGAATGGAAGGGCCGGCCTATAATGACGGAAGGAGGCAAGGTATATAATATGGAGGAGTTGCGCTACAACTTCAATACACGCAAGGCCCGCATCAAAAATATGGTCACGAATGATGACGAGGGCATACTGCACGGGCGCAACATCAAGATGATGCCCGACAAGTCCATCAACATCTCCAGCGGGAAATATACCGTCTGCGACCACGAGCATCCACATTATTATCTGCAGCTGACAGCCGCCAAGGTGGTTACCGAGCCTAGCCGCAAGATAGTGTTCGGCCCTGCCTACATGGTCATAGAAGACGTCAAGGTATATCCTCTGGTACTCCCCTTCGGCTTCGTCCCCAAGAGGCCCAAGAGGGCTACCGGCATACTCTTCCCTACCTTCGGCGAGGAGACCGCCCGTGGTTTCTACATGAGGGACCTGGGTATGTATTTCGCTTTCGGTGATTATCTGGATCTTTCCGCCACTGCGGACTACTATACCTTGGGTTCGTGGGCAGTGGATCTGAATTCCAGATATAAGGTGAATTACAAGTTCGGCGGAAACGTTGCCATCAACTATTCCGACGACCGTACCGGCGAAAAGGGCAGCGCCGACTATAACCAGACCACCAACTTCGGTATCCGCTGGACCCATTCGCAGGACTCCAAGGCCCACCCCGGGACAAGTTTCAGCGCTTCGGTGAACTTCTCCAGCCCCAGCAACAACAAGTACAACTCCCATTCGGTTACCGAGGCCCTGCAGAACCAGGCCTCATCTTCGATTTCCTTCTCCAGGAGTTTCGGAGGGAAAGCCACCCTGTCCTTGAACGCATTGCATTCGCAGAACTCCAGGGACAGTTCATATTCCTTCACCCTGCCTAACTTGAGTTTCTCGGTAGCTACCTTCTATCCCTTCAAACGCAAGAACAGGGTAGGAAAGGAACGCATTTACGAGAAGTTTTCTCTCGGATACAGGACCAGTTTCCAGAACAAGATTGCCTTCAAGGCCTCTGAATTCATGGGGGAAGGCTTCATGGACAAGTTCCAGAATGGAATGAACCACGACTTCAGCATAGGCCTGCCTACCTTCAGCTTGTTCAAGTATATAACCTTCTCGCCTTCGGTGAGTTACGGACAGAACTGGTATTTCCGCAAGAACGAGGCCTATTTCGATGAGGAGACCAACAGCGTGGTACGCGAACTTGGCAAGTCCTTCTCGCATTTCGGAATATCCCAGTCATACCGCGGGTCGGTCAGCGCCAGCACCCGCCTTTACGGTATGTATAACTTTGGCAAGTATCATAAGGTGCAGGCTATCAGGCATGTAGTCTCCCCCTCGCTCTCCATGAGCTATCAGCCGGATCTGGCTACCTATGCCAATGGTT
This sequence comes from Bacteroidales bacterium, assembly GCA_024692185.1. Taxonomy (GTDB): domain Bacteria; phylum Bacteroidota; class Bacteroidia; order Bacteroidales; family UBA932; genus Cryptobacteroides. The sequence continues at coordinate 4,705 of JAILMV010000205.1, forward strand.
ACAGGACCCTGACCTACACCGATACTTCCAATGTGGTCAAGACCTACGACTATAACATTTACTCCGGGCAGCTTAACAGTCCCGCATCCGCATCCCGTGCCGCCTCTGCCTCCTTCTCAATAGGAAATAACATCGAGGCCAAGGTCAGGGACTATGCCGATACCACCGGTACCGGCACCAAGAAGGTAAAACTGATCGACCAGCTGAATTTCAGCGGCTCATATAACTTCCTGGCGGACTCCATGAAACTGTCCACCATCAATATGAGCATGTCCACTTCCCTTTTCGGTAAGGTAAGCATCAGCGGAAGTGCATCGTTCGACCCTTATGCCGTGGATTCCAAGGCCAAGCGCTATAATGAATTCGCCATCAATGTACACCAGGGCCTTGCCAGGCTTACCAATGCCTCCCTTTCCCTTTCCTACAGTATTTCCGGAAAGGGTGCCATCAATGGTAACGACGGTTCCGGAGAGGCTGGAGAAGGTGGCGGCGGAGCTGGTCCTGCAAGCTATTACAAACGCATCTACACCCATCCATATACCGGAGAGTACATCCCCGGAGGATGGCTGTATTATACCAATCCCAACGTGCCTTGGTCGGCCAATTTCAGCTACTCTTTGAATTGTAGGAGGAATTGGGCTTACGACTCCACCAGCAAGGCCGTAGCCGTAAAAAGTACGATTACCCAGACTTTAAGTTTCAATGGCAATGTAAAACTGACGCCAAAGATGAACATAAACGTGACTTCCGGTTACGATTTCCAGGCTAAGCAGTTCTCTACAACGCAGTTAAGCGCAACCTACGATCTGCACTGCTTCAACATCTCCGTTTCCTGGGTTCCCCTGGGACAGTGGCAGTCTTATAGTTTCCGCATCCAGGCTAATGCCGCATCGCTCGCCGACCTGCTCCGATTCAAGAAGAGCAGCAGTTACTGGGATAACTGATTTTTTTGCAAACATTTACTTTTTTACTATATTTGCACATCAACTCAAGCACTCCCCCTCCGGGATGCTTCAAAATTTTCATATATGCCACACACTCTTTTCGAGCTCAATAAGATGAGTAGAGAGCAGCTCGAGACCATTGCAAATCAGTACGAAATAAAGAAGGTCAAGAATATGGAAGACGCCGACCTGGCTTTCGCCATTCTGGACGCCCAGGCCACGGAAGCTTCCCATCAGCCTGATAAAGAAAAACCCAAGTCCCGCAAGGGCCGTCCCCGCAAGGA
>JAILMV010000206.1 GCA_024692185.1 Bacteroidales bacterium
GCGCCTGAACTGTAGTGGACACTATCATCATTGTTATCGGTATAGACGCTCTTATTCCAGGCGAGGCACTTCTCGACACGAATCTTGGGATCCTTATCTTCATTGCCGGTCTTATCGCGCATGATTGCATTACCCACGATGCCGCCATATTGGAACTGGGCGTGCACTTCGGCGGTAGAATAGCAATTGATGACGGAACACTCAGCCTTGAGCATGCCGACGATACCGCCGACCATACGGTTACCGGAGATGTCGCCGGAAGTCCAGCAGTTGGATATCACGCTCTTCTGGGCTTTCTCCGCGTTGGAATTGTCGTATCCGACGATACCGCCAGAGTCGTACTTGGTGCTCTGGATGGTAACATTGGCAGAGCAGGCGTCGATGGTGGTGTTCTGGGTAACGCCGATGATACCACCGGTTCCGTGGGCCTTCTGGTTCACCAGCTTACCATCTACATACACATTCTTGATGGTGGTAGAGGTTTCGGTAGAGCCGGAGTAGCAAGCCAGGATACCTGCGGGCAAGCCGGAAGCAACCGTAATCTTGGCGTTGCTGATCTTGAGGTCGTGAACCTCGCCTACAACGGACTCGAAGAGGCCGGTGCCACCGGTCATGTTGGAAATGGTATGGCCTGCGCCATCGAGGCTGAACTGCTTGTAAGGAGCGCTGTTGAGGCCCTTCCAATCAGCTTCTCCGGACAGGTCGATGTCATTCTCCAGACGGAAATACACCGTAAGGCCTTCCATGGTCTTGCTGTCGATATCCTTCAGATCTGCCACAGTGGAGATGGGATAAGGATTGTTGACGGTACCGGGGCCGTTGGGGTCATAATCGGACTGTTTGAAGATGACATAGGCGGCGAGAGTATCGGCCACGGACCAGGATTCGGTCTGTTTTGCCTTGTCCAAGGTAATAGGGAGGATGTAAGTGACGTTCTGGTCGAGACCGGAAGCAATCACTTTGAGTTTGGCCGTCGTGGATGCCTTGCCATAGCGGGGCAGCAGCACGTCGTTGGTCACGAACTCATAGGCAGAACCAGGGCACATCACATAGGAAGTACCGTTGGCCTGATTGTACTTTTCTACAGCGTCGGCATCGGCCTTGAAGCTGAAGTTCATGGCAATGTCGGTCACGTTGCCCTGGAAGGCGCAGGCCTTCAGGGTGTAGGATCTGTTGGCGCCGGGAGCGATTTCCACGATCTCCTTGTCGCCGGGGATATCTGCATAGAAGACTCCCTGTACGCCCGGCTCGGCCTTTCCTGTCTCGCCTTCTTCGGACTTGAGGCCCTGGCAGGAAATGGTGAGTGCGGCAAGGGCCGTCATCAGCATATAGTTGAATATCTTTTTCATACCTTGATGCATCTTAGAAGGTTAAACCGTCGTCCCATCCGGGATTCTGAGTGAGGGCACCGTGGGTGAGGTTGCGGTCATCCGTAGGGATGGGATAGAGATAGTCCTTGTCCTCTGTCCAAGTGCGTGCCACATCGCCGTGCAGGAGGATGAGGCCGGAATTGCCGTCCTTGAGAACGATGTCCGTGCCGATCTTCTTCTGAACAGGAGCGGTAGAGCTGGCAGAGCCGGTGTAGACCTCGAAGTCGAGGACGCCGTCACCGTCCAGGTCGTATGCGCCGGGAGCGGAGATGTAGATTCCGTAGAAAGGAGCCTCGAAGATCTTGCCTTCTTTCCAACGCATCACGTCATAGTAGCGATGGCCTTCCTGGCCAAGTTCTACGGCACGCTCGCGGCGGATTTCCAGGATTACGCCCTTGTTGGGATCAGCCAGCAGGACGGGGCTCTGATAACCACCCCAGGCAGCGTTGGTGAGGAAAGGATCGGGATTGGCGTTTGCCGTTGCCATGGTAAGACGAGGCATTCCGGCGCGGTCGCGAAGCTGGTTCAGCGACATATCCAGGTCGTCCTGGCTAAGGACGCCAAGCTCTGCCTGAGCCTCGGCATAGTTAAGCATCACCTCGGCAGCACGGAAGATGATCAGATCCACGTCGGAGTTGTTCCAAGTGTCCTGGTCCTTGGTCGTGAGGTACTTGTCGGGATGATATCCGGTGAAGGTAACCTTGAGGTCGGGGGCAGTGAAAGTATCTTCTCCCTGACGCTTGTAACCGGGAGTACGGATGCTCTGTGCCATACGGGGGTCGCGGTTGCTGCATTCGGCAGCGAAGTCCTTGGTCTCCCAACCGCTCTGGTCGGTAAAACGGGAACCGTCCTTCATCAGGTAGCTGGCTTCCATCTTCTTGGTCATGGAAGGGCATCCGTTGGAGCCCGTGGTCATGGAGTAGTTGGAATTGTGGTATGCGCCGTAGGCCTTGTTGAAGTCGCGGGCAAGGATAACTTCGTCCGTGAGGGCAGTGGCATTCATGGTGTGGAAGAGCTCATAGTAGCTCTTGTGCAGGCCATAACCGCTGGTCTGGATGAATTCCTTGGAAACCTTTGCGCATTCCTGGAGATACCAGCTGTAAGAATTGGCATCGGCGGGAAGGGTGCTCAGGAACACGTCGCCTGCGTGATACTTGCGGAAGGTTCCTTCGAAAAGCAGCACATTGGACTTCAGAGCCATTGCAGTCCACTTGGTAACCTCGTAGGCACTCTTGGTGGTAGGAAGATTGTCGATTGCATAGTCGAGGTCCTCGATGATCTTGCCCATTATGAACTCGCGGGAATCGCGGGGACGGTTGAGGGCGTCGGTATCGACGGAACCTACGGGAGCATCGTACCAAGGCACATCGCCGAAGCGCTTCACTTTATTGAAGTAGAAGTATGCACGGAAGAAACGTGACAAAGCCTCATATTTGGCCTTTACGGATGCATCGGAACAATGGTCTATGTTCTCCAGGAGGGTATTGATGTCGCGCAGCGTGCCCCAAGTCCAGCCTTCGCCGGAAGCAGGGATGGTACGCTTGCCCATCAACTCCGTGGAGAGGTTGTTCTGGGTATAGAGGTCGTCGTTGGCGATGTAAAGACTCGTGCTGGGGAAGAGCTCATAGAAGCCAATCGAAGCAGCGAGAAGTTCACCTTCGCTCTTGAAATAAGTATCGGTGGTCAGTCTGTCCTTCGGGACGGTGTCCAGAAGATCGTCGCAGCCGGTAAATGCGAAGCCGGCGAGCACAAACAGAATGGAATAAAATATCTTTTTCATGGCTGTATTCGTTAAAGCGTTATGTCAACACCGAAGGTAAAGGTCTTCTGCCAAGGGTAGATGCGCATGTTACCATTCGTCATAGCCATTTCAGGATCTATGTAATCGGAATGCAGACCGGGTGCGTAGTAGAAGAGGTTCTCGCCGGAGAAATATACGCGCAGGTTGGAAATGGGTAATTTCCTGAGGAGGTTTTCCGGAAGCGTATAACCGAAGGTGAGGTTCTTGAGACGCAGATAGCCGATGTTCTGCAGATAGCGGTCGTTCACCACACCCATAGGACGGTTGGCATTCATAGCCACATATCCACGGGGACGGGGGAAGTAGGCGTCAGGATTTTCTTCGCTCCAGCAGTCAGCAAGGAAGTCCTTGGGGATGAAGGTCATGTAAGGACGGGCGTAGGGACCCCAGAAATTACGGGCGTCCGCTGCAGGATACCAATCCATATGACCTATGCCCTGGAAGAACATTGCGAGATCGAAACCGTTCCAGCTGGCGCTGAGGTTTACACCGTAGTTGTAGCGGGGCTGCTTGTTACCGATGATCTGCCAGTCACCGCTGTCACCCACTCTCTCGGCGCCCTTGTTGATGGCGTTGTCACCATCCAGGTCGGCGAATTTCATATCACCGGCGAAAAGGCCCTGAGGGAAGATCTGGGCGTCGTTGACCTTGGACTGGTCCACGATATAGGTCTTGGCATCGTCGTCAGTGGCGAAGAGGCCGTCCACATGGTAACCCCAGATGTCG
>JAILMV010000215.1 GCA_024692185.1 Bacteroidales bacterium
GTCGGAAGCAAAGTACACGGTGCCCGTCACCGTACGGTTCTGGGCACTCGCGATACTTAGCGTCACGAAGATTGCGAATATGACTAGTATATACTTGAATACTTTCATTTCACAACAACTTACTTGTCTTTATTTTGCAGCAACAGCAATTTTTGCGGAGGCCTTGAAGGCATTTGCCCCCCTTGTAGAAGCCTTGGATGCAGTTTTGCTGATTTTGGGAGCGGATTTCTTCACGTTGGCCTTGATGTTCTTTCCGACATTCTTGACAGAGGAAACAGAAGCCTTGGAACTACCACCCTCTTCGACCTTGCTGATGGTTCCAGGAACCGCATAAGTGGTATAGCTCAGGGTGTAACCGGCATAGTCGCCAGCGTCCTCCCCAAGAGTTCCATGATAACCATATTTGAAAGGATAAGCGGAATTACCCTTCCAGCCTTCTCCCTTGATAGTATATTCACCATTCTTTTCGCTGAAGGTCAGGATTACACCGGGCTCATCTGCATTAATAGGATAGTTCCAGTAGTTCTTGCCGCTGGCAGAGAACTGCGCTCCGAACCATAAGTCGACAACGGAACCATAGCTGGAGGTTGCAGTTCCCTCAACAGACTGCTCTTTGATAGCGAACTTCTTATCTTCAGTAAAGATTCCGACAAGGGTCTTTCCCTCCTCGAAAGGAGAAGGAATACCATCCACATTGTAAGACTCACCGTTAACCTTCTCACTGATGGTCCACACCTGATCGCCCACCTGGAACTTGCCGATGAAGGCGCTATATTCAGTGGTAGAAGGTGTATATGTAATCCACTGAGAAGGATTGCTCTGAGGATTGGTGTAATCCACGAGTGTGTCGTATTCAATATCACCGATTCTGTCGGTGAAAGTGACGAAGCGGCTAGCAGTCATGGAATAAGAACCATATGAGCCGTTGGTGATAGTGGCAACACCATCCAAGATACCAACCGTATAGATATTGTTGATAGCATCAGTATTCCAACCAAGTCCGATATACTGTCCGTTCAACAGACCGCAGAGATAGGTATCATTCACTCCGTCACTACTGATAAACTGCTCATAGAGAGCGAACTGCCCATCTTCGAACACGGCTTCTACCTTCAAGGTATCCTGTCCGGTCATTCCGGTAACGTTATAAGTCTTGCCATTCTCTTTCTCGCTGACGGTAATGGCGCCGAAGCCGGTATCCCAAGTTCCGATATAGGTGCTATAAGGCACATCAGCATAAGGACTCTTCTTTTCGAAGGACTTCACTGCGTACTTACCGGTAAGAGCGCCATCGGCATCAATGCCATATGCAACTATGTAGTAAGTTCCATATTCGAACTGGCGGAAAGAAGCAGTAGCAGTTTCGTTGTGAGCGGAATCATTGAAGATGACGTCGTAATCGTAGCCGTAGAACGTGTAATATGTGAGATTGTATAGAAGTTCGTCACTACCTTCATAAGCAACATCCTTTACGAATGCATCGACACTGCCCGCCTTTTCGACAGCAGCTGCCTTGTACACCGCAAACTGATAGTAATCGTCCTCGGAAGGATTGGCCACATTATTGCCGATCAGTTCGGGATAACCACTCTCGCCGGAGGTCTCACCGCCGTAGTACAGCTCCCAACCAGTCTCTTCGGTATAAACGATTTCGCGAACGGAAGTAGGGATCAACAGAATGTCCTCTTTATCTCCGTCGGCACCTTCGTCGACATAGGTAACCCAGCCCTTGATAGCCACGAACTTATCTACGAAAGAATCGAGATTGAGGGCGGAGTTGGCATTTTCGATAACGAAACGCTGAGGATCGGCATAGCCGGTCACATAGTAAGTGTCGCCTTCCTTGGATACGGTACCATTGTTGACGGTAAAGAAGGTGGTGTAACCACTGGCACCGAAACCATAATACATATAGTTAACGTGATTGTCGACCTTTGCAGCCTCTGCACCTGCGACAGGGGTGACGGTAGCATTGTCGAGATAAACACCACCGACAGCATTGGTCTTCTTGCATCCCTTGATGTCATAGACTCCCTGGGCAAGGCCTTCGGCATTTACATAGATGAAGTTGAGGCTGTCGGTCACGATTGCCTGAGCGGCAGAAGCGGCGACGACAGAAACCTTGTAAACGGTGACGGTATCACCATCCTTGACAAACTTGACGGAAGAAAGATCCGTGATCTGCGAAGCATCCTGATACTGGAACACTTCGATATCCTTGATGGATGCGCCGGTTGCATCGACGACCTTGACGGTTGCGCTACGGAAGGCAGCGGTCTCGTTGGCGGCCACGGTGATGGTGTACTTGTCAGTATGGACCGACTTGACCTCGGTGCAGGAAATCCAGGACTGTGCTGCAGCGGGGATTTCGATGGAGTAATCGACGTTGGTAGTGACCTCGAGAGCCATATCGCCACCGTTGGAGCTGATGGCCTGGGTCTCGATGACGGCAGCGAGCTGGCCACCTTCGAATTTAAGGGTGCGGATATCGCTCTTGCCCTTATGGTTTGCAGCATAGACGGTAACCTTACCGTTTCCGTCGGAATTGTTGGTCACGTTGATGGAACCGGAAGCATTGTCGGTTGCGACAACCACTGCATCCCAGCCCTCGCTTGCACCAATGACATCGATATCGATGACATCGGCAGCAGCAACACCGGTGATGGTGTAAGGGAAGGCAACGGTCTGTCCCTTGGTTACGCCATTGTTCTCACCTACGGTAACACTGAGGGTGAAGGTCTTCTCCTTAGGGATCTCGACGCGGGTGGAACCTACGTAGAGAACGATGTAATCGTCGGTTTCCTCATCGGGAGCAAGGTATGCAGTATAATCGGTATTGGAAGTAAGACCGAGGGTCTGCCAGGTTTCGCCGTTGTCGTAGGACACGATCCAGTGACCATCCTGGATTCCGAACTGAGGGGTAATACCATTGGTACCGTTTGTACCGTTTGTACCATCGGTTCCGACTACGCGGAGAGGCTTGCCATCTTCGCCAAGAACGACCTCACCGTTGATGGTCCATACATAGTTTCCATCAACGAGAGCGATGTTCACTACAGGAGCATCATCGCCATCCTGACCGTCGGCACCGTCTTCACCATCCTTACCATCTTTGACTACGACGGAGTTGCCGTCGGAGAACTTGATCTCGTAGCCGTCCGACTTCTGGACGACGGCCGTCACCCACACGTTGTCGGTGGTGATAGCATTTACCAGAGACTGAAGACCAGGGATAGTCTGCTCGTTAAGCTGTTTGACCTGTTCTTCGAGGGTTGCTACCCTACCTTCGATTCCATCTACCCTGTCAGTGAGTTTCTGGAGATCATCAGCAGGAGTGCAATACACAGCGCCAAAGAATACGAGGGCGGCCGTGAAGATAGTCCTTAATGATGTTTTCATGATTGTTATAAATTAGAAATAATAGATTTCTGAGACAATAACTAACAATAATACACTTAACTAACCATTCGTTTAACAAACCCGTCCCCTACGGGCAAAGGGCTAAAACAGCGCCCAATATCGGAATAATTTTTTTTAATTACAAATTCGTAAACAATTCTTTTTGGGGCTTATATG
>JAILMV010000217.1 GCA_024692185.1 Bacteroidales bacterium
CGCACCAATATGGTATCCACGGCCTCCTTGCTGAAGCTCATCATGCCGTATCCGGTCATGTCCGGGCGGATAGTGACGTCCGTCCTGTGCATGTTGCCCACATAGGTCTCCCTGCCCAGCATGTCGGTGACCTGCATCACCATGTCCATTATATTGTTGATCTGGGCATATTCCAGGTCGGCGTCCGCAAGCACCACGCCGATTATTATGTCGGCACCCATGGCGCGGGCCATGTCGGTAGGATAATTGTTGCGGGTTCCGCCGTCGATAAGGATCATGTCCTTGTAGCGGACAGGCTCGAACATCACCGGAATCGACATGGTGGAACGCAGGGCCGTGTTGAGCGGACCGGAGGTCCAGTATTTGGCCTTGCAGGAAACCATGTCGGAGGCTACGCAGAAGAAGGGTATGGGAAGAGTCGAGAAGTCGAGCGAATCCTGATAACCCACTGTCTTGGAGGCAATTATGTTGTTGACGTTGACCCCGTATGCAAAGCCGGCCGGGAGGCTGTTGAAGCTGGTGGTGGCGGCCGCTCCGGCTACCAGATCCTCTTCCTGGGCGGCGCTCAGGTGCACTCCCCTCCTTCGGGCAGATGCTATCACGCCTTCCCCAACCTTCGCGGCGAAATCGGCCTTGGAATAGTGGAAGGGCAGGGAGATGAGATAGCGCTGCTGGCGCATCTTGTTATTGTAGGAGACGAAGTCCTGGTTAACCTTGTCGGAAAGGGCTTTTTTCCAGTCCATGTTGCGGACCAGGGTGTCCAGTTCATCCGCAGTATAGCCCAGGGCGTAGAGGCCGCCGATCAGGCCGCCCATGCTGGTTCCCAGGACCATATCTACCGGAATACCATTCTCTTCGAGATATTTAATTATGCTGACGTGCGCAACGCCCTTGGCTCCGCCGCCGCTGAGCACCAGTGCCACCGTAGGACGGCCCTGCGAGCTGCGGATGCTGTCCATCTTGGCCCTCATCTTCAGGAATACCAGGGAATCCTCTTCGGGATCGGTGCTGGTAGCCGCAAGCCGGACGCTCTCCTTCGACTGCCTGTGGGCCGGTCTGTGACCCTGACGCTGGGCCCAGGCTCCCGTGCAGAGCAGGAGAAGGAACAATATGGATATGTATTTGGATCTAATCATGATTCAATTCATCTTCCCGGACCTGTCCGGCAAGCAGTCCGCAGGCGGCGAGTATGTCCTCGCCCCTGGAGGCCCGTATGGTGCAGGTGATACCGTTGGAGTTCAGTCGGTCCCGGAAAGCCTCCATCACATTGGCAGGGGTGGTGTCGTAGGGGAAATCCGGAATCTTGTGGAAACGGATCAGGTTCACCCTGCATTCCAGCCCGCGCAGCAGGCGGATAAGGGCGTCGGCGTGGCGCTTGCTATCGTTCCAGCCGGCGAACATGGTATATTCGAAACTCACCCTGCGCTGACCGCTCCAGTCGTACTGGCGGATCAGATCCACCACGTCCTTTATGGGCCAGGCCTTCTCCACCGGCATGAACTGCAATCTCTCGTCGCTGAAGGGATTGTGCAGGCTGATGGCCAGATGGCATTTCTTGCTGTCCAGGAACTTCTTCACGTTGGGCAGCACGCCGATGCTGGAAACCGTGATACGCTTGGGGCTCCAGGCGAAACCCCAGTCCGCGGTCAGCACGTCGATGGCCTTGGCCACCTCGTCGTAATTGTCCATGGGCTCGCCCATCCCCATGAAAACCGCGTTGCTGAGTTTTTCCGGCTCGTCTATGGAGATGAACTGGTTAAGTATGTCGGCGGCCTGGAGCTGGCCGTGGAAGCCGCCCCTGCCGGTCATGCAGAACTTGCAGTTCATCTTGCATCCGGCCTGGGAAGAGACGCAGAGGGTGCGCCTGTCGCCATCGGGAATCACCACGGATTCGACTGCGGAATTCGTGGCTTTGAAAAGATACTTGAGCGTGCCATCGCTGCTCTCGGCCCTGCCAAGAGGTGCCGAGGTGCCGAGCTCATAGAGGCTGGCGAGCTTCTCGCGGCCGGCCTTGGAAATATTGCTCATTTCTTCGATGCTACCCACCCTCGAAACATACATCCAGCGGGCGATCTGCTTGGCCACGAAAGGCTTCAGATCACAGCTCGCCGCGACCGATACAAGTTCTTCCGGAGATTTGCCTAGTAACTTTTCCATATGTTACAAAGTTAAGCATTTTTTGCCTATATTTGCCCTTGGGCATGAGCCCGCAGAACTAATATTATTTTCATTATGGCTAAAGAAGCAGAAGTAAAGGCCACTGACATCAATGCCGCCAAGATGAAGGCATTGCAGGCCACGATCGACAAGATTGAGAAAGATTACGGGAAAGGCACGATCATGAAGTTGGGAGACCAGCCAGAATGGAGTGACGCCCAGGTTATCCCGAGCGGCAGCGTCGCACTCGACCACGCCCTCGGAATCGGAGGTTATCCTCGCGGAAGGATAATCGAGATCTACGGACCGGAATCCAGCGGTAAGACTACCCTGGCCATCCACGCTATCGCACAAGCACAGAAACTGGGCGGTATAGCTGCTATGATCGATGCGGAGCACGCATTCGACCGTACTTATGCAAAGGCTCTCGGAGTAAACCTCGAGACCTTGCTTATCTCTCAGCCGGACAACGGCGAACAAGCTCTTGAAATTGCAGACAATCTCATCCGTTCGGGTGCTGTGGACATCGTAGTCATCGACTCCGTGGCAGCCCTCACCCCCAAGGCCGAGATCGAAGGAGAAATGGGGGACAATAAAGTCGGCCTCCAGGCCCGCCTGATGAGCCAGGCTCTCCGCAAATTGACTGCTAACATATCCAAGACAAACACCTGCTGCATCTTCATCAACCAGCTGCGCGAGAAGATCGGCATAATGTTCGGCAATCCCGAAACCACCACCGGCGGCAACGCCCTCAAGTTCTATGCATCCGTGCGTATCGACGTGCGCCGCACCACCCAGATCAAGGATGGCGACGAGGCCATGGGCAACCGCACCCGCGTGAAGGTGGTCAAGAACAAGATGGCCCCGCCCTTCAAGAAGGCGGAATTCGACATCGTATTCGGCGAAGGCATCTCCCACAGCGGTGAGCTCGTGGACCTTGGCGTGGAGTTCGATGTAATCCAGAAATCCGGTTCCTGGTTCAGCTACAACGGCGAGAAACTCGCCCAGGGCCGTGAGGCAGTGAAGCAGCTGATCAAAGACAACGCCGAACTTGCCGACGAAATCGAGGCAAAGATCCGTGAAGCGCTTAAAGCAGTAAAAGACTGATGGCAAAAGAAAAGATCATCCTTACCGGAGACCGCCCCACCGGGCGGCTCCATATTGGACATTACGTAGGTTCGCTCCGCAGGCGCGTAGAATTGCAGAACAGCGGAGAATTCGATAAGATATTCATCATGATTGCCGACGCACAGGCCCTGACCGACAACGCCGACAATCCCGAAAAAGTCCGCCAGAACATAATAGAAGTGGCCCTGGATTATCTGTCCGTGGGGCTGGATCCGGCCAAGAGCAATCTCTTTATCCAGAGCCAGATCAGCGAGCTTACCGAGCTTACCTTCTTCTACAACAACCTGGTTACCGTGCAGAGGCTCCAGCGCAATCCCACCGTGAAGGCGGAGATGGCCCTGAGAGGTTTCAACGGCGATGCCACCGAGGACAACAAGGCCGGCATCCCCGTGGGCTTCTTCTGCTACCCTATCAGCCAGGCGGCCGACATCACGGCCTTCAATGCTACCGTGGTGCCCGTCGGAGAGGACCAGGAACCTATGATCGAGCAAACCCGCGAAATAGTACGCAAGTTCAATTCCACCTATGCCCCCGTGCTGGTGGAACCCGAAATACTCCTACCTGACAACGCATCCTGCATGCGTCTGCCCGGCACCGACGGAAAGGCCAAGATGAGCAAGAGCCTCGGCAACTGCATCTACCTTTCGGACAGCGCCGAGACCATACGCGAGAAGGTACGCGGTATGTACACCGATCCCGGACACCTCCAGGTGAGCGACCCCGGAAAGGTGGAAGGCAATACCGTGTTCACCTATCTGGATGCCTTCTGCAAGCCCGAGCACTTCGACAAGTTCGCTTCCTGCTTCGTGGGCAAGAAAGTCTCATTCGAGTTCCATTCGCTTGAGGAGATGAAGGCGCAGTACCGCGCCGGAGGCCTCGGGGACGTGATGTGCAAGAACTTTCTCTTCGCCGTCCTGGACGACACGCTGGCCCCTATCAGGGAGCGCCGCGCCAAGTTCGAGAAGGACATCCCCTATGTTTACGAGGTGCTGCGCAAGGGCACCGAGGCTGCCCGCGAGGTAGCTTCGCAGACACTTGCAGCAGTCAAGCGCGCCATGAAGATCAATTACTTCGATCCTGGCGTGCTGGATGCCTTGATTGCAGAACAGAGCGAGAAATACCGTTAGTCTTCCGCAAGAGCTTTATTGAAGCATTCGCGACAGAGCGGCTCGTAGATGTCTTTTTCACCAAGCACTACGAGCTTACGGCTCTTGCTGAGGCGGTGTGAATGGTTTGCGAGACCGCCGCACTTCACGCAGATAGCGTGCACTTTCTGCACGTCTTCAGCTATTGCCATAAGGGCAGGGATGGGGCCGAAAGGCTTTCCGAGGTAGTCGGTGTCGAGGCCGGCGGCAATCACGCGGACTCCGCGGTTGGCCAGGGCCTGGCAGACTGCAGCAAGATTCTCTCCGAAGAACTGGGCCTCGTCGATGCCGACGACCTGTACGTCGGGCCCGATTTTCAACATCTCGGCTGCATCCTTGATGGGTTTGCTGGTAATGCTGTGGGAGTCGTGGGATACCACCTCCACCTCGGAGTAACGGTTGTCCACCGAGGGTTTGAATATTGCGATGACTTGATTCGCGAACTGTGCCCTGCGGAGGCGGCGGATCAATTCTTCTGTCTTACCTGAGAACATGGAGCCGCATACCACTTCGATGCAACCCTTCTTTTTAGTGTTGTTTTCTGCGTACATTTTGGTTAAATTTGTCGTCGACTTGAGTTGTGCAAAGATAAGAATAAGTCGCGTTTTATGAAAGGAAAACTTTTCATTGTTCCAACCCCCGTGGGTAACCTGGAAGATATGACCTTCCGGGCCGTGGAGGTGCTGAAACAGGCCGACCTTATCCTGGCCGAGGACACCCGCACATCTTCCGTGCTGCTGGACCACTATGGCATACGCAAGCCGCTGCAGTCGCATCACAAATTCAACGAGCATCAGACTGCGGAACGCATCAAAGATCTGATTTCCGAGGGCCGCAGCGTGGCCCTCATTAGCGATGCGGGCACCCCCGGGATTTCCGATCCCGGTTTTCTGCTCGCACGTACCTGCGCAGCCGTGGGAATAGAGGTGCAGACCCTTCCGGGCCCCACCGCATGCATTCCTGCGCTGGTTTCGTCCGGTCTCCCCTGCGACCGTTTCTGCTTCGAGGGTTTCCTTCCCCAGAAAAAGGGCCGGCAGACTCTCCTTCAGAGCCTCGCGGAAGAGTCCCGGACAATGGTTTTTTATGAATCACCCCGCCGCCTTGTAAAGACCTTGGAGCAGTTTGCCGAGGTTTTCGGTGCCGAGCGTCCTTGCAGTGTCGCGCGGGAAATATCCAAATTACATGAAGAGCACGTTCGCGGGTCTCTGGCAGAGGTACTGGAGCATTTCCGGGCCGAGGAGCCGAAGGGCGAGATAGTCGTCGTGGTAGGCGGTGCCGTGACCGAAAGGGGCGAACATCATAACAAGTACAGAGATTAGGAGGGTCGGATAATGAAATCATCTTTTAAGACGGGGGCGATAGCTCTCGCTTTTCTCGTCCTCGGTTTCGAGTTGGCGATGTTCGTGCATCGCGTGGCGGTCGAGAGGGTTGTGGCCAACCGCGACAAGCCGGATACTGTTTTTGTTATATCAAGCGTGACGTCCGGAGCAAACCCTGTTTCCACGGACATGGTAAGCAGAAGCGTGTCGCGGGTGGGGAATCATTCCTCGAAGGCAAAGGCGATGTACGAGAAGGCTCCCGGGAGGAAGGTGGAGAACTTCCCCTTCAACCCCAACACGGTGAGCCTGGAGGAACTGCTGCGGCTGGGCTTCAGCGAGAAACAGGCCCAGTCCATAATAAACTACCGCGAAAAGGGCGGCAGGTTCAGGAGGAAGGCGGATTTTGCCAAGAGCTATGTGGTTGCGGATTCGGTATTCAAAAGGCTGGAACCCTTCATCGACATCCCCCTGATAGACATCAACAAGGCCGATTCCGCAGCCTTCGACGAGCTGCCCGGGATAGGCGGATGGTATGCCCGCAGGATGGTCGAATACAGGGAGCAGCTGCACGGCTACAGTTGTCCGGAGCAACTTATGGAAATATGGCATTTCGACCAGGAGAAGTTCGACGGGCTGAAGGACCTTATCTGCTGTTCGCCGGCCGAGCCCTATAGCTTCTGGTCCGGCACGGTCGAAGATATAC
Organism: Bacteroidales bacterium; assembly: GCA_024692185.1. Taxonomy (GTDB): domain Bacteria; phylum Bacteroidota; class Bacteroidia; order Bacteroidales; family UBA932; genus Cryptobacteroides. Next base: position 6,453 of record JAILMV010000217.1, read on the forward strand.
GCAACCATCCACATATACACAACTGGCAGACTGCCAAGGACATAGCCTTCTACCGGGACCATAACGAGCCGGAGGCCCTGACGGCCGACGGACTGCTTAAGGCGGGAATAATCAGCGAGGAGCAGGCAGAGCGTCTGGGCCGCTGCAAACTGCAATGAGCGTCATCCGCGGGGATGATGCGAAAGGACGGCCTTCTGCCAGGTAGCGGTGTCGATATGGGTGTAGATTTCGGTGGTGAGGATGCTCTCGTGACCGAGCATCTCCTGCACCACCCTCAGGTCGGCTCCGTTCTCGATCAGATGCGTGGCGAAGCTGTGGCGGAAGGTGTGCGGGGAAATCTCCTTGGTAACCCCAGCATCCAAGGCATTCTTCTTTACCATATTGAAGACGGATACCCTGCTCAGAGGCTTGCCGAAGCGGTTCAGGAAGGCGTAATCGTCGTAAGCGGGAGCTGCGGGCAGAGGTCGTACGGCCATCCATTCGCGGAAGGCCTCTATTGCCGCTCCGCCCACGGGGACCAGCCTTTCCTTGTTGCCTTTCCCTATGATGCGGATGAAGGCTTCGCTTTCGTAGATATTGGAAATCTTGAGATTGCAGGCCTCCGATACCCGGAGTCCGCAGCCATAGAGGAACTCCAGGATAGCCCTGTCCCGGACGCCCTGCCAGGTCTTGGTGTTCACACCTTCGATAATATCCGTAACCTCCTGTACTGAAAGTACTTCCGGGAGATATCGCCCGAGTTTGGGATGGTCCACCGCATCGCAGGGATTATCTTCCCTCTCCCCTTCCAATATCAGCCAGCCAAAGAAAGAGCCCAATGAACTCAGGATACGGGACTGGCTGCGTTTGGAGATGACGTCGGCCTTGGAAGCCAGGTAGTCCTCGATGTCGGCACTGACTGCCTTGCGCGGATCGGAGCCGTAATCCTCGAGGAAAGCCGTCACATCGGAGCAGTAAGACGACACCGTATTTGGTGACATCTTGCGCTCCATCCGCAGATAATAGCGATAGTCTTTAAGAAGGCGGTCCATCAGCACAAATATAAATAAAAAAGCTTATCTTTGTACGATGCGCATTAAAGCAAAAATACTACTGCTGATAGCTCTCTCGACCGTTTTTTTCGGCTGCGAGAAGTTCTATACCAGGCGTTACAGTCCTGAGAGGGAAATGGTGCTTATCTACTACTGTGCCGGCTACAACGACCTGTCCAGCAGCATCCAGGGAAACCTGGACGTGCTAAAGACCTCGGCGCTCCCCTTCCACGGGTCCAAACAGAGAGTACTTGCCTTCACTCACTTCTCCCTGACCGACTCCGACTTCAGCACCAAGACCGACTCGCATCTGATACTGCTCACCAAGGATTACGGGAAGCTGCGCTGCGATACCCTCTATACCATAGACAAAAGCCGCTACGCTACCGACCCGGCCGTATTCAAAGAAGTGCTGCTGAAAGTGCAGGAGCTGTATCCGAATTCGAATTACAGTCTCATCTTCTCCTCGCATGCCACGGGCTGGCTCCCTGCCGGACGGTATAATCAGAGCAATATCATAGAATTCTCACGCAGGAATGCCGCTCCAAGCGCTCCCCTCTTCCTCTACAACATGGACGAAAACGAGCCCAAGGTCAAATCCATAGGAGCGGAAGCGGAAAGGATAGATGGCACTTTATACTCCAGGGAAATGGACCTGAAGGATATGGCAGCTTCCATCCCCATACATCTGGACTACATACTTTTCGATGCCTGCCTGATGGGAGGAATCGAGGTCGCATATGAGCTCAAGGACGTGACCGACAAGGTGGCGTTCTCGCAGGCTGAGGTGCTTGCAAGGGGTTTCGATTACTCCGACATGAAATCGCTGATTAACGACAATCCCAGCATCGAAGATTTCTGCAAGGCATTTTACGACTATTATAACGCCCAGCAGAACTCGGAACGTTCCGCGACAATCAGCGTAATCAGCACCGCCGGGCTGGAAGCTCTTGCAGATTACAGCAAAGAGCTGTTCGGCAAGTACCGCAGCTCCGTTTCCGCCCTCAATACGCGGAGCGGGGTTCAGAAATACTACAGGGGAGACAAGCATTGGTTCTTCGATTTCGAAGACGTACTCGTGAAGGCCGGCATTTCGGACGAAGAAAAAGCCAGCCTCGACCGCCTGCTCGAGGGCTGCGTGACCTACAAGGCCGCCACTCCTGAATTCCTGGGCATAAAAATCAATGTACACAGCGGTCTGAGCATGTATCTTCCCGGGGCCGGGGACAGCGCCCTCAACGAATACTACAAGACTCTTGCGTGGAATAAAGCAGCAAATTTGGTAGAATAATCTTTTTTCCCTATCTTTGCGCCCGCATATTTTTAAAACCCCTAAGGGGCTTTGGTGCAATGGGATCCGGACCCTGTTTTCCGGATTGAGTAACACATTTTAACAATTTTTGAAATGAAACATTTCGCACTTAACGGCCAGAGCCGTCAGGTTGGAAACAAAGCCGTCATCAAGGCTTTCCGCAAGCAGGGCCTCGTTCCTTGCAATCTCTATGGATGTGGCGTCGAGAACGTCCTCTTCACTGTAAATGAGAAAGATCTTAAGGGACTCCTCGAGACTCCTTATGCTCACATCGTAGATCTTACCCTCGACGGCAAGACAAGCTACACCGTTATTCTTCACGAACTTCAGTTCCATCCCGTGAAGGACAACTGCCTCCACATCGACTTCCTCGCAGTTGACGAGAAGAAGCCCATCGCCATCAACGTTCCTATCAAGTTCGAAGGACACGCTATCGGTGTACAGAAGGGTGGTAAGTTCGTTCCCGGCGCAAGGAGCCTCCGCATCAGCGCCAAGATGGAGAATCTTCCCGATGACATCACCATCAACATCTCCAAGCTCGACCTCGACAAGAAGATCAAGGCCGGTGACGTGAAGATCGAGAACGTATCCGTCCTCACCGACAAAGATGCCATCCTCTGCCTCGTCAAGACGACCCGCAACGTGGACGCCAGCGCAGCAGCTGAGACCGAAGAATAATGAGTTATCTGGTAGTCGGGCTGGGTAATATCGGCCCTGAATACGCTGAAACCCGGCACAACATGGGTTTTATGATATTGGATGCGTGGGCTCACGCATCCAATGTCGCTTTTGAGACCCGTCGCTACGGGGATCTGGCGGTAATCAGCATGAAGGGTAGGGAAATCTACCTGCTCAAGCCTTCTACCTACATGAATCTGAGCGGGAACGCTGTCAGATATTATCTGAGCAAGCTCCCGGTTACGACGGAAAGGCTGCTCGTCATCTGCGACGACATCAACCTTCCGTTCGGTACTTTGCGTATGCGCAAGAGCGGCAGCAACGGCGGGCACAATGGACTTGGCCACATAGAAGAAATTCTGGGGACCAGGGACTATACCAGGATACGCGCCGGAGTCGGTCACGACTTTGCCGACGGTTCGCAAATCGACTATGTACTTGGCAAACTTTCGGAAGAGGAGAAAAAACTTATGCCCGAACTATGCAATAAGGCCATACAGGGCATTAAGGACTGGATTTTCGTGGGTGCAGACCGTGCAATGAACGTTTTGAACGCCAAAAACGGCTAAAAAACTCAATTTTTTAAAAAAACCTTTGCAAATCATTAACTTATTGATTATCTTGCCACAAACATAGTGAAAACACGCAACAGTACTATTTTATAAACCTTTAAATCCATCAGAAAATGAAAAAGCTTGTTGAAAAAATCAATGCTGAAATCGCTGAATTCCAGGTAAACGCAGAGGCTCAGATCGTTAAGGGCAACAAGGCCGCTGGCGCACGCGCACGTAAGGCTGCTCTTGCTCTCATGAAGGACCTCAAGGAATTCCGTCAGGTTTCTGTAGCAGAAGCAAAGAAATAATTTAATATTTCTTAGAAATTAATGCAACGTTTCTAAAACCGTCTGCATCTATCATGTAGGTTTAGGTTTTAGTACACGTCTAAGGGTCGAGGGCCGTGAGGCTGGCGGCCCTTTGCTTTTTTATCTCTTTTTACTAACTTTAGGGCATGAAGCGTGCCCTGACCATAAGCCTGATAGCATTGCTGTGCCTTCAGCACGGCGCATTTTGCCAAAACCAGCATAGGGCCCTCATAGTTCCGGTAGAGTTCAGCGACCTTTCTTTCAGCACTTCCACCCTTGTAATCGACAGTCTGGCCAACGCCCTGTCCAAATATTACGAATCGCAATTCCCCGACAGCACCAAGTTCATCTTCGACGTGAATCCCGTCGTGTCCGTAAGCAACGGCTACGCATATTTCGGAGCCAACACCAGCGACAGACGGGATGCCCTTGCGCACAGGATGGCCGTCGGCATATACCGTAACCTGTGCAACAAGATGGACATGTCCGTCTATGACAACAATTCCGACGGCTCCCTCAACCATATAATATTCCTTACCGCCGGGCAAGCAGAGTCCTACGGAGGAGGTGACGACCAGTTCTGGCCTCAATACATAGAGCTTAAGGATAACGAGATCCCGCACAATCTCAGACCCAAGCTTACGGCCTTTGCAATCGCCTCCGAACTGAACGCGGAGGGCAAGACCAACGGAATAGGCATGCTGGCCCACGAATTCGGGCATGTGCTTGGCCTTAAGGACATGTACGACACGGATGCCGATGCCAGCGGAGGCTTCTGCCCCGGTCTCGGCCCTACCTGCCTTATGGACAGAGGCCTGGATAACGACGGAGCCAATACTCCCCCCAACCTCAACGCAATAGAAAGGGAGATGCTCGGAGCCGGCAGCTGCGAGCTGCTGGATTCCAGCCGGGTGGTCAGCCTGGAACCCATCCATCTGCACGGACGCTACTGCAAACTTCCATCTTCCTCCGACGGGCAGTACTGGCTGCTGGAGAACCGCAAGGCAGAGGGCAACGATGCCTTCATAGGCGGAGAAGGGATGCTGATATACAAGGTGGACAAGTCGGACAGCCCGGCAGGATACTCTACATATTATCAGAGGACTCTCAGCGCCCTGGAAAGGTGGAATCTAAACCAGATAAACTGCAATCCCGAATACCCCTGCGCCCAGATTGTCCCGGCCGTCAGCGATACCGTCTTGACTCCCGAGACCTTCTGGCCACAACCGGGAAAGACCACATTCAGCTCCGGCAGCAAGCTGGCCATCACCGGTATCAGCCGTGAAGCCGGAGGTAACATATCCTTCAAGGTCCTGGAACCCATCCACATCGACGGAGTCTCCGTATTCCAGAGCAGCGCCATCGTTGCCTGGTCCGTTTCCGAAGAGCTCGGACCGGTAGATAGCTGCAAGATAGAATGGTACAATCAGGGCAAACTGGCGGGCAGCAGCGCCGGGCAATCTACGGGCCTCGGCTGCTACAGCTGCACCCTGGGCAACCTGAGCCCCCGCACGAGCTATAGCTATACGGCCTACGTTTACTATGCCGACGGCTCCAGCTTCAGCACGGACGGCAGTTTCACCACCAGGATCTACCGTTCCGGCATCTTCCGCTTCATCTATCTGCCGGAAGATGGCAGGAACGCGGACGGCAGCTTCAAGCCTGGCACGGCAATCCCCCTGGTAGTCTATAACAGCGTGGGCGAGGAAGTGGAATGGTCCTTCAACGGAAGGCAGATAAGCGCCGGGGCCGACGGCCTCTGGACCATCCCGGACAGCGGCACGCTGAAAGCGGAGGTAAGTACGGCCAAAGGCAGTAAAGAAACGATTATTAAGGAGATAGTCCTGAAATGAGACATTATATCGGCATAGTTGTGATAGTGCTTGCATTCCTTCTCCAGGGATGCAAAGGGGAGAGCCGTCTGTCGGATAGTTTCAAACTGGACGACGACATCCGAATGGAGATCAAGGGCTATACTACCTTCCGATACAAACCCCTCAGCTGCCAGCTTGCTTTCAACAAGGAAGAATGCGAATTCCGGGTGCACAGCGACAACATGTCCGACTTCTATGTGCTGCGCCTGGACGAAATGCCCGAAAACGAAGGGCAGAGCGTGAACGGCACCGTTTCCTGGACCACGGGTGATGACCTTCACAGCAAAAAAACCGCCTTCGAAGCGGTGAAGCTTGAAGGCGGAAAGATCTGGCTCTGGTCCGCATCCTCCCGGATAGCCCTGGTGGTACAGACCCTGGAATAATCCAAATAGATTAGAAGGAGAGGGCGATTCCGATGAAGTCCTCTGCCTTAAGTGCGGCACCGCCGATGAGTCCACCGTCGATGTCGGGCTGGGCGAAGAGTTCCTTTGCGTTGGAAGGCTTGCAGCTGCCACCGTAGAGGATGGTGGTGTCGTCTGCCACCTGGGCGCCGAACTTGCCAGCAAGGACCTTGCGGATGCAAGCGTGGATTTCCTCAGCCTGCTCTGCAGTAGCGGTCTTGCCGGTTCCGATTGCCCAAACGGGCTCGTAAGCGACTACGATGTTCTTCATATCTTCGGCGGTGAAGTTGAAGAGCACGTTCTCGGTCTGGGCTTTCACCACGTCGAAGTGCTTTCCTGCCTCACGCTCGTCGAGGTTCTCGCCGACGCAGAGGATTACCTTAAGGCCTGCGGCAAGTGCGAGCTTGGTCTTCTCCACGAGCTTGGCATCGGTCTCACCATAGTACTGACGGCGCTCGGAGTGGCCGAGGATGGTCCACTGTGCACCGGTGGAAACGAGCATGTTCACGGAAACCTCTCCGGTGTATGCGCCCTTTTCCTTATCTGCGCAGTTCTGAGCGGAAAGCTCTACGCGGGTACCCTTGACTACCTCTGCCACGGAGCAGAGATGAGTGAAAGGAGTGGCCACGATGAGGCCTACCCCTGCGGGTACTTCCTTAGCTTTTTCGACTACTTCTTTAGCGAGCTGTACGCCCTCGGGAACTGTGGTGTTCATCTTCCAGTTACCTGCAACAATTTTCTTTCTCATATCTTGATAATTAATAGTTCTCTTATTATTTAGGTTGCAAATTTACTAATAAATAGCCAAATTTGTAGACTCTTTTAGATAATCATTCGATGAAGAATTTTGTAGAAGAACTGAAATGGCGCGGGATGATTCACGACATCACTCCCGGAACTGAAGAAGAGCTTTCAAAAGGACAGATGTCAGCATACGTAGGAATCGACCCCACAGGCGATTCCCTCCACATCGGACACCTTGTCAGCATAATGATATTGAAGCATTTCCAGGCCTGCGGAAACAAGCCTTACGCCCTGGTAGGAGGAGCCACCGGAATGATTGGCGACCCTTCCATGAAGAGCGCCGAGCGCAACCTTCTGGACGAGGAAACCCTTGCCCACAACGTGGCCTGCATCAAGGCCCAGCTCGGCAAGTTCCTGGACTTCGAATCCGACGCCCCCAACAAAGCCGAACTCGTGAACAACTATGACTGGATGAAGGACTATACTTTCATCAACTTCACCCGCGACATAGGCAAGCTCATCACCGTCAATTACATGATGAGCAAGGATTCCGTAAAGAAGCGCCTCAGCCGCGATTCTTCGGAAGGAATGTCCTTCACCGAATTCACTTATCAGCTGCTCCAGGGCTACGATTTCCTCTACCTTTACGAGCATAAGGACGTGCATCTCCAGCTCGGCGGTGCGGACCAGTGGGGCAACATCACCACCGGTACCGAACTCATCCGCCGCGTGCTCGGCAAGGAAGCCCACGGACTCACCTGCCCCCTCATCACCAAGTCTGACGGTGGCAAGTTCGGAAAGACAGAGAAGGGTAATATCTGGCTCGATCCCGAGCGCACCACTCCTTACCAGTTCTACCAGTTCTGGCTCAACGTCAGCGACGTGGATGCGGAGCGCTACATAAAGATCTTCACCATGCTCGACCGCGAGACCATCGAGGCCGCCATCGAGGAGCACCGTGCCGACCCCGGCCGCAGGAGCCTCCAGAAGCTTCTTGCCAAGGAAGTTACCATAATGGTACACGGCGAGAAGGAGTACGATAATGCGGTAGCAGCCTCCCAGATGCTATTCGGAAAGAGCACTTCGGAGGATCTCCGCAAGCTCGACGAGCGCACCTTCCTCGCAGTGTTCGACGGCGTGCCCACCTTCGAGATCGCCAAGGACAAGCTCCCCTGCCCCATCCAGGACTTCCTGGCCGTGGAAACCGGAGTATTCCCCTCCAAGGGAGAAGCCCGCAAGATGATCCAGGGCAACGGCGTCAGCATCAACAAAGACAAGTTCACCGACCCTGCCGGGCAGATTAGCGAGGCCGACATCATCGACGGCAAGTACATACTCGCCCAGAAGGGAAAGAAAGACTATTACATCATCATCGTAAAATAATATGGAAAAAGCTCCCTCCACAAGGCAGCTCAAGGTTGCCCGCGAAATACAGAAAGACCTTGCGGAAATCATCCGCAGCAAGGGTATGGCCGCCTTCGGCGGAGCGATGGTAAGCGTCAGCGAGGTGCGTATCAGCCCCGATCTCTCGCTTGCCAAGGTCTATGTCAGCATCTTTCCCTCCGAAAAGCAGGCAGATGTGATGTTCAGCCTCCAGGACCAGAACCGTGCCCTGCGTGGAGAGCTCGGCCGCAAAGTTGCCAAGCAGCTCCGCATAGTGCCCGAACTGGCCTTCTATCTCGACACCTCCATCGACTACGCCGAGCACATAGAAGAGCTTCTCAAAAAGTGAAACTACCCCTGTACATAGCCGGCCGCTATCTTTTCGCAAAGAAATCACACGGAGTGATCAATCTGATATCTGCGATAAGTGCGGCAGGCATGGCCATTGGCACCGCGGCGCTGATAATGGTACTCTCGGTATTCAATGGATTCAACAGGATAATCGAGGATAATCTGTCCGCCGTGGAAGCGGACCTTAGAGTCGTTCCCTCCGAGGGCAAGGCCTTCATCCCCGAAGGGCCCGCCTTCGACTGGATGTACGACTCCCCCGAAGCCGGCAGCATCTCCAGCATAATCTCCGACAAAGTTTATCTCTCCTACGACGGACGCCAGAGCGTGGTACTCGCCAAGGGAGTGGATGAGGTCTATGCCGAAGAAAACGGTCTGGAACTCAAGCGCGG
>JAILMV010000101.1 GCA_024692185.1 Bacteroidales bacterium
CCCACAAGAAAACAGAGGACCGATTGATCCTCTGTTTTTTTGTGGGCGCAAGCTCCATTTTATTAGGGGCGCTGCCCCTAATGTACCCCGCGGCTCACGGCCTTTGTCCTCCGGACCGGCCTCCGCCGTTCGCGTTGAAACGCTCAACCACACTACCACAGTCGGTCTCTTTTTTTTGAAGGCGCAAGCAGAGGGGGTAAACGATTAGAATCGTTTTTACAGCGATCGGCCATACAACACTGTAAAAACGATTTTCAAAGCATCCCGGTCTTACCAAAAACCCCTGTGAAATGGCGTTTCTTGTAAAGCTCTGTGTTACAGGCACAAACGCAAATCAACTTATGTCAGATGACACAAGTTGATTTACATAAATGACTGACAATCAGCCACTAACCCTCAACGGAAAATCCTGCCGAGTCGAAATCAGCAGATAACTACGATTTCACCAGCCCAAGAGAAATGCGGCGACGGTCGAGATCGACACCGAGTACGCGGACACGGAGCTGCTGATGAAGCTTCAGGACCTTGGAAGGATCGGTGCCACGGGGGCCGAGCTGCGAAACGTGCAGAAGGCCATTGTCGTGAAGGCCGATGTCCACGAAAGCACCGAAGGCAGTAATATTAGTGACAATACCCGGAAGCTCCATACCTATCTTCAGATCCTCCAACTCGTGGATATCATCCGCAAAAGCAAAATCCGAAGCAGCCTCGCGGGGATCAAGACCAGGCTTAGCCAACTCCTTGATAATATCATTCACCGTCGGAAGACCTGTCTCCCCCTCCACATAACGCTCGGCAACCAGCTTCGAACACATCTCTGCATTACCCACCAACTCCTTCACGCTCACGCCCAGGTCGCGTGCCATCTTGTCCACGACGAAATACGACTCCGGATGCACCGCAGAGTCATCCAGAGGATTCGCGGCACCCTTCACACGCAGGAAACCTGCGCACTGCTCGAATGCCTTGGCTCCCAAGCGGGGCACCTTCTTAAGCTCGGCACGTGAAGCGAAACCGCCGTTCTCGGAACGATAGGCAACGATGTTCGCGGCCAGCTGGGGCCCGATTCCCGCCACATAACGCAGCAGATAGGGACTTGCAGTATTGAGATTCACGCCCACCGAATTCACGCAGGCCTCCACGGTATTGTCCAGCTTCTCCTTGAGCAGGGCCTGATCCACATCGTGCTGATACTGGCCTATACCCAAATTCTTAGGATCAATCTTCACCAGCTCAGCCAGAGGATCCATCAGCCTGCGCCCGATGGAAACGGCACCACGCACGGTCACATCCTCGTCCGGGAACTCTTCGCGCCCGACCTCGGAAGCGGAATAGATGGAAGCCCCGTCTTCGCTCACCGTCCAGACCTTGCAATCCTTGGGGAGCTCCACTTTCTTGAAGAACTCGCCGGTCTCGCGGCTGGCAGTTCCGTTACCTATGGCCACAGCCTCGATATTATACTTCTCCAGCATATCCTGCACGGCCATCAGGCTCTTGACCTTCTCGTTCTGGGGAGGATGCGGGAAGATGATCGTATGATATAGAAGGCCTCCCCTCTCGTCCAGGCAGGCAATCTTGCAGCCATTACGGAAACCGGGATCCACGGCCATGGTACGTTTCTGGCCCACGGGAGCGCCCAGCAGCAGCTGACGCAGATTCTCTCCGAATACCCGTATGCTCTCCACGTCCGCCTTGGCCTTGGCCTCACGCAGCACTTCCGAACTGATGGAAGGCTCCAGCAGACGCTTGAAACTATCATCTACCGCCTCGTGTATCTGCTCCGCAAGCTCTCCCGAAGGATAACCCTGCATCTGGCAGAAATCGTAATACATCTTTTTCCCGCAGCGCTCGGGATCCGCATCTATGCTGATGGAGAGGAAGCCCTCGTCCTCCGCACGCAATATCGCAAGCAGATTATGGGCGGGAATCCTGTCCAGGGGCATGGACCAGGAGAAATAGCTGCGGTACTTGTCCGCCTCGGGCCCTACGGCCTTCTTCGTTGCCTTGGAAACCACCCTGCGGGCACGGAAGATGACACGCAGATTCTCGCGAATCACCGCAGTCTCGCTGAGGCGCTCGGAAATTATGTCCCTGGCACCGGCGAGGGCCGCATCGGCATCCTCCACCTTGCCGGGCTTCACGAACTTTCGGGCCTCTTCGCGAGGATTGCGCAGCCGAATGCGCCACATAGCATCAGCCAGAGGCTCAAGCCCCAGTTCCTTGGCCACGGTGGCGCGGGTACGCCGCTTAGGCCGGAAAGGCAGGTAAATATCCTCCAGTTCGGTGGAAGAGACGCAGTCCTCTATCTTCGTGCGGAGTTCCTCGCTCAGGGCACCCGCCTCCGCAATGGTCTTCAGCACGGTCTCCTTGCGCTTCTCCATCTCCGCGAAAGCATCTACCCAATGCTTCAGCTCAGCCACGGACGCATCGTCCATTCCGCCGGTCTTCTCCTTACGGTAACGGCTGATGAAGGGGATGGTATCCCCCTCTTCGAACATTGCCGCGCAATTCTCCACCTGCCAGGCCTTCAGGCCCATCAGGGATGCTATATGATTGATGTAGATTTCTTTCATCAGTCTTCGACCGTTATCTCTTTGAGCTCGTCGCGGTAGGCTGCCAGTATCCTGGAACGGGAGATGAATCCGAGGTAGATTCCCTCCTTCGTTATCACGGGCAGACGCCAGCAGTCGGCGCGGTCGAACTTGCGCATCACGCTGTCCATCCGCTCATCTTCCAGCACATAATCCACCGGGGCATGCATCAGGTCGCGCACGCTAAGGCTTTCCATGGCGCCAGGCTCGAAAATATGCTTGCGTATATCGTCCATCTCCAGTATTCCGCGGAAATGCCCGCTCTTGTCCAGCACGGGGAAAACCGCCACCGTGCTCTCGGAGATGACCCCGGAAACATCCGCCAGGGAATCATCTATGCGCAGACGGGGGTACTTGTCGCGCACCAGGTCGCGGGTCTTGAGCAGGGTCAGCACGGCCTGGTCACCGCTGTGGGTGAGGAGGTCACCGCTCTGGGCAATACGTTTGGTGTAGATGGAATATTTCTCGCGGGTACGGGTAACTCCGAAGGATACCGTAGCGCAGAGTATCAGCGGGAGCAGCAGCTCATATCCGCCGGTAATTTCAGCAATAAGGAAGATGGCCGTCATAGGGGCCTGCATGACTCCCGCCATCAGACCGGCCATTCCCACCATCACGAAGTTCTGCTCGGGCAGGCTGGCGCCCAGCAGATTGGCGCAGCGGGCCAGTATGAAGCCCAGGATTGCCCCTTCGAACAAGGTAGGGCCGAAGGTACCGCCGACTCCCCCGCCGGAATTGGTCAGGGTCATGCTGACCACCTTCAGCAGCAGAACGGCAATCAGGAAGACGGGCACGCCCCAGTTGGACTTTAGCAGGAAGAGCAGAGGATTGGGATCGCTCCCCAGTTCCAGCTCGCCTCCGTTCAGCAGCTGTATCACCGAATCATAGCCCTCGCCGAAAAGCGGAGGGAAGAGGAAGATGAGCAGGCAGAGCCCGGCCGAGCAGATGGCCCAGCGGACCCAGGAGCTGTGCAGATGCTTCTTGAGGGCATCCTCCAGCCAGAGGGTGATGCGGGTGAAATACTGGGAGAATACTCCGCATAATACACCCAGCAGCAGGTAGAAGGGCAGGTTGCCCATCTGGAAAGATGCCAGGGTGCAAGGGAAGGGAGACTGGGTCCCCATGAAGATGTACGACACCACCGTAGCCGTCAGCGTGGAAATCAGCAACGGCATTATGGAAGTCATCGAAATATTGAACAGCAGTATTTCCAAAGTGAACAGCACACCTGCCAGAGGGGCCTTGAAGATGCCAGCTATGGCACCTGCGGCACCGCAGCCGAGCAGCACGGTGATTCCCCTGTAGGAGAGTTTGGCCATACGGCCGATATTGCTGCCGAATGCCGCGCCCGTATAAACGATAGGGGCCTCGGCACCGACGGAACCACCCAAGCCGATGGTAACGGCGCTGGAAAGCAGCGACGACCACATATTATGAGGCTTAATCCTGGATTCGTTGCGGGAAACGGCCAGCAGGACCTTGGTGACTCCGTGTCCGATGTTGTCCCGGACCAGGTAACGGACTATCAGCAAGGAAAGCAGCATACCGAGGGCGGGGAAGATGAAATGCCCCGAACGGATCAGATGCTGTATGAAAAATATGACCTTCTCGAGAAGTACGGCCGAACCACCGGCACATAACCCCACGAGAAGGCTTAGAAACATAAGCTTGGCGGATTCACCAAACTTTATATAGGGTCTTTTCATTCCACTCATTCACCGTCCCCCGAGTCATCATCCCCGTACTGGGAGATGTTGTCGTCGGGAAGGGTGCCCGAACCGGGATCTGCATCTGCGGAAGGTCCTGCTACCTGCTCGTTCTCCGCATTCTCTTCGCCCTCGAGCCAGCGTTCGATATCCTCCAGATCGTCGGTCTCCACCTTGATCTTCACAAGGTAGATGGCATCAGGCATATCGATCGTAACCGCATAGAAGGGAGTTCCGTCCGGTTTGGTATATTTCGTGAGATACTGGAACCAGTCATTGAAACCGCCGGGGTACTTCTCATTGAAAGCAGCGGCGAGTTCGTCGGACATTTTCTCGTAACTGATTACACGTCTCTTTTTATTATCCTGTGGCATAACATTCAATATTTGCTGCAATATTAGAGCAAACTTTTCGAATTTGCAATAGATAGCAATTACATTCTTTCAGGAAGTTCGATGCCCAGCAGAGCCATTGTGGCAGAAAGCACTTCGGACACGCTCTTGATAAGGGCCAGACGCTCCGAACGGAGGGCTGCGTCGCTCTCCTTCAGTATCTGGGTCTCATGATAGTACTGGTTGAATTCCTTGGCAAGGTCGTAGGCATAGTTGGCCATCACTGCAGGCGAGAAGGCATCGGCCGCCTCCGCAAGCTTCTGCGGATAGAGGCTGAGCATCTGGACCAGACGGATTTCCTTTGCACTCAGGCATACTCCTTCGGAGAGTGCAGCCGCATTAGCACCTGCCTTGCGAAGTATGCTGCAGATACGTGCGTGGGTATATTGGATGAAGGGGCCGGTATTTCCGTTGAAGTCGATGGATTCCTTGGGATTGAAGAGCATCTTCTTCTTAGGATCTACCTTGAGGATGAAGTACTTGAGAGCGCCGAGACCTATCATATGATAGAGTTTCTCCTTCTCCTCGTCGCTTACGTCGGCCAGCTTGCCGGACTCTTCGGAAGTAGCCTTGGCCTCGAGGTACATATCTTCGATGAGGTCGTCGGCATCCACCACGGTTCCCTCCCTCGACTTCATCTTTCCCTCGGGGAGCTCCACCATTCCATAGGAAAGATGGTAGATGCGCTCCGCCCAGTCGAAACCGAGCTTGGCCAG
>JAILMV010000072.1 GCA_024692185.1 Bacteroidales bacterium
CTTTGTTGCGGAAGGGGAGGATACGATTCAGGGAGCCGTCCTTTTCTTCCTGATGGACTTTTTCCTGCTAATGATTCTGAGCGGCATAGTGCTGGCCATGATAAAGCGTATCCGTTCCAGGATTTTCGGAATGAGGCGCACTACCAGGCCCAGCCTTCTGGATACCGTAGGCCTCTATTCCCTGTGGGCCATCTTCCCTCTGCGCCTGCTCAGCGAAAGCTTTACCGCGCATATCAGCGGCGGCAGTTTCCTGACCATACCCATGAACTGGATCTTCCGCCAGTTCCTCGGGAACGACTTGAATTATCTGCCCACATGGTGGGCTTATTCAATAGCCCTGGGCGTGTTCATGAGCGTGCTGCCTTTCACCCGCTATATGCACATTCCTGCCGAGATGCTGTTGATACCTCTGCGTAACGCCGGCTTGCACATTCTCCATCCCCGTAAGGGATACGCCAGAGTACAGTTCTATTCCTGCCCCAGCTGCGGAGTGTGCATAGATGCCTGCCCCATGAGCGTGCGCAAGGAGAACCTCAAGGACTGCACGGTCTATCTTAATCGCCAGCTGCGTCGCGGAAACGAGAAGCGCATCGAGGAAATCAGCGACAAATGCCTGATGTGCGGAAAGTGCTCCGTGGTGTGTCAGGTCCAGGTGGATGGGCCTCAGATGCGTCTGGCCCAGCGTTCCATGCGTTCCTACAGCATCAACCAGCACTATTCAAAGATATCCGCGGATGAGCATCTGAACCGTATAGGAAACGGAAAAGTGCTCTATTTCGCGGGCTGCATGACTCATCTGACTCCCGCCATACGCAAGGCCACGACCTCCTTGCTGGACAAGGCCGGCGTGTCCTGGACCATGATGGATCCGGAGGGTGGGCTTTGCTGCGGGCGCCCCATGCTGCTTGCCGGCCGCAATGAGCAGGCCCGCGAGATGGCCCGCATAAACAAGGAGATAATCCGCGCTTCCGGCTGCGACATCCTGCTGCTCAGCTGCCCCATCTGCTATAAGATATTCAAGGAGAAGTATAATCTCAAGGGAATCTACGTAGTTCACCACAGCGTGTTCTTCGATGAGCTCATACATTCGCAGAGGCTGCACGTCAGCAAGGACGAGGCCCGTAAACTGGCCTATCACGACCCTTGCGAACTGGGACGCGGCTGCGGTATCTACGACGCTCCCAGGTCGGCCATTTCGGCCGTAGGAAGCCTTGTGGAGGCCGAGAAGAACCGCGAGGAGAGTATCTGCTGCGGCGGTTCGCTGGGCAGCATCTCGCTAAGCTACGAGAAGCGCAAGGACATCACCCTTAATTCAATCCACAACCTGTGCGTGGCGGATCCGGACACCATAGTGACCGCGTGCCCTCTTTGCCAGAGCACGTTCAGTAAATATTCGGATATTCCTGTTAAGGATATAGCCCAGGTTATAGACGCCGCTAGCGGAGGAGGGAATTGACGGCCTTCGCACCAAGCTCGGTCTTGTTCTTGATATGGTCAAGAACCGAACGTACGAAGTCGTTGCTCTCGAAGTCCCCGCGCACTTGCTCGAAATCGCTTTCCTTCTGTTCCTTGTCGCCATCTGCACCGAAACCGGTCTTGGCGGCCAGGTTGAATTCCTTGCGGGCATCTTCATAGACCATCTCGTCCAGGCTGGTGACAGCCTTCTTCCAGGTCTCTATCAGCTGGATGGCATCGTCCTTGGTCATCTTCGAAGGATTGATGCCGTAGATTTGCTGTATGTGCTGGAAGACCCAGGTCCACTCATACTCATAGTAATTGTCCGCCATGGTCTTGAAGGCGTCGCGCATCTCCTGCAGGGAGCTGATCTCCTCGCGCTCGATGGCATTCATCAGTGCGGCAATCTCGCTCTTGGGAGCAATCAGGCCGCTGATGTCCACCCATTCGCCGGAGCCTATGGGGGTGTTGGGACGGAGCTTTGCCTGAAGCTGGGTTTCGTTCATTGGGCTGAAAGATCCGTCTTTATCCTGTATCCTGGAAATCAGGGAGTTACCCATGAATTTGTCGATAGCAATCTTGTAGAGTTCCATGCCGCGCTTGAGGGCGGAATTGGTAATCTTTACGCTATGGAAAGAATACACGTCGGAGAGCTCTCCGCTGGCGTACCTGAGGTTCTCCAGGGTCTGCAAGCCCTTGATCATCTTCTGGATGGTGAAGGGGGAGAGCAGGTTGTAATTGATGAAATCGTATTTCTCTGCCGCCGTACGACCGTCGCGCCTGGGCCATTTCTTGGCATCGCGGATGGTTCCCACGCTGCGCAGGTTCACGCCGGGGGCCAGATAGGAGGTCTCGCCCTTTTCGATAAGATAGGAGAAGGGGAGGTTGGTGGTGTCGGAATGGGTTACGTGGCGGCCCATTACCAGGGAGAAGGCTCCCACGCGGGCAGGCCAGAGTATGTAAGAGTCGGAAGATGTCTTGGCTCCGCGCTCGAGGGTTCCCTGATGTATGGGACCCAGCTTGTACATATGGTTGCTCTGGTTGGAACCGGAACCGGCATTCATGAATGAGAACATGCCCGCTATCAGCAGGGTGCTCTTGTGGTGGGTCACGGTGTAGGGCCCTGCGAAGATTGCGCAGGCCTCTCCGTTCTCGCCCTGGCAGTTGCAGAAGAAGAGGGAGTCGCTGGCGGAATATCCGTGCCCGAAGCGGCAGGCCTGACCTACGAAGCAGCGGGTAAGGCTGGCGGCCTCGGTTACCGAGCTGTTTCCGGAGATGATGAAATCCTCGCAGATGACGCTCTTTCCTATGGTTACGGGAGCATCTTCCGAACTGTTGATGGAACCGTTCACCAACAGGGAGGCTCCATCCACCTTGGCGGCTGCACCCACGCGTACGTTGAGTATCTCGTCGGTGCCGGCTATGAAGGCGCCTTTGCCTATGGTTCCGCGCTCCGAACGCACGGAAGATACGTATGCATCGATGATGGCATTCATCTTCTCCACGAAGGTCGGCCGGTGGCGGTAAAGTGCAATCATATATGCCTCGTGGGCCGACAGGCAGTCGTGTATGGTGACCTCGCGGCCTCCGGTCTCGTTGAGTACCGATACCTTGACTCCGTTGCCGAAGCTGCTGGCGGAATCGGTGCATATCCTGCCCACGTTGTCGATGAGCACGCCCTCGGCAATGTCGTAGTTGGCAATGTACTCGCGTACCGAGCGTATGCAGCAATTGTCCCCGACGCTGACATTATGGAGGGTGGCATCGCTGATGCCGCTATGGCGCTTGAGTCCGCCGGCAAGGGTGAATTCCTTTTCGAAGCGCCCCAGGCGCACGTTTCCGCTGAAACTTACGCGGACTACATATGCCGGGTCGAACTTATCTGCCACTTCGATGGCTTTCCAGTCCACTGCGCTGCAGCCATTCTGCTGCAGGACGGATATTTCTTCATTGCTAAGCTTTCTGTATTGCATCTTCTTCCTATTCTACGGTTACACTTTTAGCCAGGTTCCTGGGCTGGTCGACATCCAGACCCTTGGAAACTGCGATGTGGTATGCAAGCAACTGGAGGGGAATTACCGAAACCAGAGGGGAGAGGAAGTTCGCGGTATGGGGAACTTCGATCACGTGTTCTGCGATGCCCTTGACCACGCTGTCTCCTTCGCTGACTATGGCAAGCACGCGCCCCTTGCGGGCTGCTACCTCCTGCATGTTGCTAAGGATCTTTTCGTAAAGATTATGATGGGTTGCGATGAACACCACGGGCATATCCTCGTCCACCAGGGCGATAGGACCGTGCTTCATCTCTGCGGCAGGATAGCCTTCCGCGTGTATATAGCTGATTTCCTTCAGTTTGAGGGCTCCTTCCAAGGCTACGGGATAGTTCATTCCGCGGCCCAGATAGAGGAAGTTCTTCTTGCCGGCATATTCCTGGGCAAGGGCCTTGATCTCGTCGTTCTTGGCTAGGATGCGCTCTATCTTGTCCGGAATCTGCTGGAGTTCGTCGATGGCGTCTATGTAGTCGCTTTCGCTGATGCTGCCTTTCTCGCGGGCTATTGCCAGCGCCAGCATTGTGAATACTACGGTCTGGCCGGTAAAGGCCTTGGTGCTGGCCACGCCGATTTCCGGACCTACGTGGATGTAGGTGCCGGTGTCGGATGCGCGGGCTATGCTGCTGCCCACGGCATTGACTATTCCGAACACCATTGCACCGCGCTCCGAGGCCATCTGTATGGCTGAAAGGGTGTCGGCGGTCTCACCGCTCTGGGAGATGGCGAAAACCACGTCGCCGGGCCCGACTACAGGGTCGCTGTAGCGGAACTCGCTGGCGTAGGCAACTTCCACCGGAATGCGGCAGAATTGCTCTATGAGCTGTTTTCCTATAAGGGCCGCGTGCCAGGAGGTGCCGCAGCTGACCATCAGGAAGCGCCTGGCTTTGAGCAGTTCTTCGCGATGCTCGGTCACGGCACTGAGTATGATGCGGTGATGTGCGGGCAGGAGCCGTCCCCTCATGCAGTCGCGGAGTACGGCCGGCTGGTCGAAGATCTCCTTGAGCATGAAGTGGGGGAAGCCTCCCTTGTCCAGCATGGAAACGTCCAGGTCTATCTCCTTTGTGCGGAAATCGACCTTGTCTGCATTCAATGTCGTTATATAAAGGTCTTCGCCGCGGCGGCAGACTACCACTTCCTCGTCGTTGAGGTAAACTACTTTGTTGGTGTATCCTGCGATGGGGGAGGCGTCGCTGGCGATGAAGAACTCTGAATTGCCTTCTCCGAGTCCGATTGCCAGAGGGCTGCTCTTGCGGGCGGCCACTATGGTGTCGGGTTCCTTGCGGTCTATGACTGCGATGGCGTATGCGCCGATGACCTTCTGCAAGGCTGAGCGCACGGCGCTGGCAAGGTCAGCTCCATGTTTCTTCTGGGTATATTCGATGAGTTGCAGCAGAACCTCGGTATCGGTCTCGCTTCGGAAACTGAATCCTTTGGCCTTAAGCTGTTCGCGGAGTCCGCCCGCATTCTCTATGATGCCGTTGTGGACCATGGTGAGGTCCCCGCTCTGGGAGATGTGGGGGTGGGCATTGACCTCGTTGGGAGCGCCGTGGGTGGCCCATCTGGTATGGGCTATCCCTATGGTGCCGGAGCAGTCGTGCCCTTGCGCAACTTGTTCGAGATTGGAAACTTTTCCTACTGCTTTATAGATATTCAGTTTGCCTGAATCGTTCAGGACGGCGACACCAGCAGAGTCATATCCGCGGTATTCGAGGCGGTGCAGGCCCCGTATAAGGATCGGATATGCCTCGCGGCATCCGAGATAAGCAACTATTCCACACATATTTGTTTGTTCTCAAAAAACGCACAAATATACGTAAAAATCGTAAAGATATGAAAGAGAAAGCCTTGTAATCTTAGCTAGCTTAGCGGAGATTCGCTCAGGATGGTTTCCTGCAGGTCGTCCGGAAGCACTTTCACCAGGGAACGCAGATAGTTCTTGGGGAACTCGCTGAGCTTGAGTAGGATGAGCCCGTCCAGCGAGCAATAGAACAGAGGATCCACGTTGAAGCAGATCAGCCTTGCACTGTAGTTGAAGTATTTCTTCACCAGCACTGGCAGCCTGAATTTTCCGTCGGAGATGGCCAGGATAAGCCTGTCAAGGTCGTCCACGGTCTCGATTCCACTGAGAAGCTGATCCGGGTTGACCGCCAGGTAATCGGGCTTGAAAGCGTGAGTCGGAGCGGCGATTCCCTTGATTGCAGGGCTGGAGTACTTCTTCTGTATGAAGTATACTGCAAGGCTCTTGTAGAGGTCGGGAAGATCGTTGCTGATGCTTACAGGGCCGAGGAAATATCTGGACTCGGGGAATTTGGCGGTAGATACCGAAAGGCCGGTGAGCAGCAGCTTGAGTGCCAGTACTTCTCTCTGGTACTTTTGGCGGATGAAGGTGCGCCCCAGTTCGAGGCATTGGGAGAGCAGTTTTTCGTTACCCGCGGCAAAATTGAACATGGTCGAGGTATAGAAGCCGCTGATGCCCTCGTGGTTCTTCACCAGTTCGGAACCTACACCTATGCGGTAGGCTCCCACAATCTCTCCGTTGGGAATGTTCCAAAGTATGAGATGATGGTAGTAGGGGTCGAATTCGTCGGTGTCGATGGCCTTGCCCGTTCCTTCGCCTACAGCGCGGAAGGTCTCTTCCCTCAGCCTGGCAAGTTCGGTCATGGTATTGGGAATTCCGTCCACGGTGGTAAGATAGCAACGGTAGTCCCCGGTTTCGAAGATTATCCTGTCTTCGATGGCTCCCATCTCCTTGCGGATTATTTCGTCCGAAATCTGTTCTGCGAGGGGGACCGCTCCTTCGGGAAGCTTGTTATCCTTGACTTTGACCGGCAGGCATTCGGCCTGGAGGGCGTAAGTGCGGTTACGCAGATACTGCCCGAGGGCCGCCACGTCATATTTGCTGATTTCCTCGGGAGAGATGGGCTGGCCGATGCGTACCTTGACCGTAGTGCCTCTCTTGTTCATCATTTCATGGATCAGGCGTATCGTACGCAGGCGCGGGTGGATCTTGCCCAGGAAATGGAAGAACTTGGAGTTTGTGCCTTCGAAATATATGGGAATTACCGGGAATCCGGAATTCTTGATAAGCTTTATGATGTTCTGTGCCCAGGGTTTGTCCTCGATGATATGCTCGCCGAGGGCAGTGCGCTTTGCGCCTTTCTGGTAAGTGGCCACTTCTCCTGCAGGGAAGAAGCCCAGGGCTCCTCCGTCGTGGATGTGCTGGAGAGCCATCCTGATGCCTTGTATGCTCTTGGCACTGCCTCCCTTGCTGAGATTGTCCACGGGCATGAAACTGCTCCTGAGACTTGGAATAAGGGCCAGCAGGAAGGTGGTCAGAATGCGGTAATCCGCCCTGCGGCTACCGATTACGGAACTGAGAATCAGACCGTCGATGCTTCCGAAGTGATGGTTGGAAACCGTGATGAAACCCCCGCTTTCCGGAATCCTCTTGAGCTGTTCCTCGGGAATCTCGTATTTTACCCCTACTTCCTGGAGTATCTTCTCGGAAAATTCAGGCCCGTCATACGCCATATGCTTTTCGTGCATGGCGTTAACTTTGTCAATTTCAAGGAAGTGGATTATGCGTCGGGCAACGAAACGCCCAAAGGCTCCTTTCAGCCCCAGGGAGTTTTGCAGGTCGGTTTCAGATACAACGTATTTCTGTTTTTCCATACAAATGGTCAAATACTGAAAGACAAATTTAACAAAAAAAACCGACCATTGGCAAATTATGCTAAAAGAAAAGCAGGATTCCTTCCGGAACCCTGCTCCTGTGGGACCTGGCAGATTCGAACTGCCGACCTCTTGCGTGTGAAGCAAGCGCTCTGAACCGACTGAGCTAAGGTCCCTAATCGTTTGGGGATGCAAATATACGATTATTTTTGATTCATCTGCAAGATTTGGCAAAAAAAACTAGTCGAGACTGAAGCCCCGCAGCACCTCCATATCTTCGTCAGATATGCTGAATTCCAGCTTGGTATTGGCTCGGATATGTTCGTCTTTAGTGGATTTGGGCAGGGAAATGGCCCCCAACTGAAGAGTATAGCGTATGCAGAGCTGCGGCACGGAAACCCCGTATTTCTGCGCCATCCCGGCAATGAAAGGATCGTGCAGAGCCGAACCGTGGGCAATGGGGGAATAGGCTTCAGGAACTATTTCCTGCTGCTTGCAGAAATCTATCAGTGAACTTGGAGTAAGACCTATGTGGATCTTGAACTGGTTGACCATGGGTTTGATGCGGCAGCCGTCAAGTATGTTGAGGAGGTCATCTTCCAGGAAATTGGATACTCCTATGGCCCGTACCTTGCCTTCCTGGTAGGCATCTTCCAGCGCCTTCCACACTTCTTTATTTTCCTTGAAATAGCGCTTCTCCCCGCGGAATTCAGCCCAGGGCTGGGGGCAGTGGATGATTACCAGGTCGATGGGACCGCAGTCGAGTTTGCGCAGGGACTCGTCGATGGATGCGGCAGCGCCGTCATAATCCTTGATCTCCGCAGCCACCTTGGTGGTTATGAAGATATTCTCCCTGGGGACTCCGGAACTGCGGACACCCTCGCCGGTGCCACGCTCGTTTTCGTAAGCTTGGGCCGTGTCGATGTGGCGGTAGCCGGCGGCAATTGCGCTGCGTACGGCGCTTGCAACTTCGCTGTCGGGGATGAGCCAGGTTCCCAGTCCCAACTTGGGGACGGAAACTCCGTTGGGAAGGATGTAGTTTTCGTCGAGTATCATATCAAATTGTATTCTTTAGCCCTGGAAATCAGCTCAGGAGTGTTGGAAACGTCGAATTTGGCTATCAGTTTCTTCCGGTACCAGCGTATGGTCTCGTGGCTGAGATTCATAGCCTCGGCAATCTGAACTGCCGTGTAGCCTTTGGAAAGCAGGTCGAGTATGCAGGTCTCGCGCTGGGTCAGTTCAGGAGCATCTTCCGGAATGTCCGGAGTCCTGGGTGCGGGAGCTGAAGCTTCTTCGCCGGCCCTTTCCTTGCGGAGCTTGCTGATTCTCTTGCATACCAGGTAAGAAGCGAGCAGGATCAGCAGCAGGACTATTGCAATTGCCCAGGCCAGTTGCTTTTTCTGCTTGGAAAGCACCGTGCCCATATATTCGAGATTGTCGGTACGGTCGCTCGGACTTAGGTCCGGATGGGCGGCATACCACTCTTCCGCGAGCTTGAGGTAGGGAAGGGACTTCCAGGTCTTGCCCGTCTCCATGTACATGCGCCCGAAACCTTTGTAAACGAGCACTATCATCAGCGAATCGCCGGAGGCCTCGGCGCAGTCCAGGGCTTTCCGGTAGGCCATTCCGGCCTTCTTGTATTCTTTCTCATCCAGCCAGGTCTCGCCGATGTTGTAGTTGAGAACTGTGTTGCTTTCGTTCCACCCTCTCTTTTCGAATATCTTTCCGGCTTTTTCGTAGTAGTCCATGGCCTTGGGAATGGAATCCATCACATTGTAGAGATTTCCGATGGTTCCGTACATCACTGAAAGAGCGTCATCGATGTCCAAATCCGAATATACTGCCGGATTGGTGGGCGAAGAAGCTCCGCTCTCCATTTTGTAGATGCTCTCTAGCGCCTTCTTGTAATAGAACATGGCACTGTCGTACTTCTCCTCGCCATAGAAAAACTGTCCTACGTAGCGGTAGGCATCGTAATTGGCTTCTTCCCAGTTCCGGGGGACGCTGATGTAGAGTGCTTTCCTGGCGTAGAACCTGGCCTTTTCGCTGTTAAGCTCCTGATAGCCCAACATAATGTCCCTGTACGCGCGGTTGAGCGCTATGAGTTCCTGCTCCGATGCATTGTCGATGCTTACGGGGGTCCAGACGGCCACGGCCCTTTCCAGAGAGTCGAGATTATCTATACGTTGGTCATTATACGCCTTCGAAAACGCTGCCGCTCCAAGTAGGAGAGCGGCAGTCAGCAGTATTCTGATTGAGCTTGCTTTCACAATACAAAAATAATCAAAATAGAGAATATCACTAGTTTACAGGGGCTTTTCTCAATGATTTCCACCCTTTTGAGGGGTGTTTAAGAAAAATATAGAATCTAACTTTGCGAGTACCAAGATTATTGAACACATGATAACCGATGACCAGAAAAACCTATTGACCGAGAGGGAACTGCAAATACTCCGTCTTATAGCGGAAGGCAGGACCACTCCTCTGATCGCCAGCGAAATGAATCTGAGCCAGGAAACCATCAAATGGTACAGAAAGAGGATTATGCGAAAGTTTTCTGCAAGCACTTCTGCTGAGGTGGTCCGTAAGGCTATCCGGGAAGAAATCATCTAATACTTACCTATATGAAAAAAGTCATTGTAATAATAGCAGCATTGCTGCTGACATGCATGGCTGCAAATGGCCAGAGTTTCTTGAAGAATCTTGGAGAAAGAGCCAAGAATGCAGTGGAGAATAAAATCTCCGAAAAAGTAGAAAACACCGTAAACAGGGCCGTTGACAAGGCTGCGGAAAAGGCAGAGAAGAAGATAAAGGGCAAGAAGGGAGCAGAGGCCGAAGCCAAAGCTGCAGAAGTTGAAAAGCAAGTTGCGGAGCAGGAAACAGTGGCGGAAAAGCCGGTTGAAAAGCCTGTCGAGAAAACAGTAAAGAAAGTTCAGGCATCCTATGCCAAGACCGACTTCGTCCCGGGCGACGAAATTTTCTTTGAGGACACTTTCGAGAACGAGAAGGTCGGTGAATTCCCGCTGCGCTGGGAGCTGCTGGATGGTTATGTGGAAACAGCTGAGATCGAAGGACGTAAAGTGCTGGCATTCACGGATGACGGTATTGGTGAGGTTACTCCTCTCATAAAGCCGGAATATGCCTGGCTGCCGGATATCTTTACCGTGGAGTTCGATCTGTTCATCGCCCCGGTCAACGAGAACGGAGACTCGGAATTGTCAATGATCATCCATTTTTTCGATGCTGGTGAAAAGAATAATTCTACTTCAAAAGTCTACTTATGGTATAGAGAGAGTGATGGCTCCAGCAACATCTCTTGGAATCTCGGCAATATATCCGGACAAAAGGATTTGACTGTGGATGTCAAAAACAATCCCTTGGCTCTCGGTGAATGGAATCACTTTGCTTTTTCCTTCAACAAACGTGCATTCAAGTGCTATATCAATGGATATCGCATCATCAATGTTCCCTCTATGCCTGTCCCTGCTTGGCTCTCCCTGTCAAGCGGTTCCAAATACATTTACAGCGGCGTCAGCAATGTGCGCATCGCCAAGGGCGCCGTGCCGCTCTACGATCGTCTGATGTCCGATGGCAAGATTGTTACCTATGCCATTACCTTCGAGACCGGCAAGGCGGATCTCAAGCCTGAATCGATGATAGAAATCAATCGTATCGCCAAGCTGATGAAGGAGAACCCCGGCCTGGAATTCGAGGTACAGGGCCACTGCGATGCTACCGGATCCGACCGTGTTAACGATCCTCTCTCTCAGAAACGCGCTGAGGCAATAGTCGCCGCCATTGTTGAGCAGGATATCGCTGAAGCACGTCTTACTCCAGTAGGCAAGGGCTCCCACAGCCCCATTGCATCCAATAGCACTGAAGAAGGTCGTGCCAAGAACCGTCGTGTTGAATTCGTAAAGAAATAGGATATGAAAAGGCAAGTAATGATAATAGCCGCCATACTGTTTATGTCGGCACCGCTCAAGGCCCAGTTGAGTACCCAGATATTTTCTCTTACGCCCGCACTCCCTACGGACGAGGAACTGCTTCTGTATTTCAGGGAGAATCACGATCCGTCTTATACTGCAACGGAAGAGAGTCCTGTTAGCAAGTATCTCGACAGACACGAAGATGCCGATCGTAAGATAAGCGAACTTATGGA
>JAILMV010000073.1 GCA_024692185.1 Bacteroidales bacterium
ACTGTACTACTTGAAGAAAAGTCCTTCACCCACCGTGAAGGGCTTTTTTTTGATAGGAATGTGGGCAAAAATGGTTATATTTGTAAACTTTATATCGTAATTTCAACATAACCAATAAGATATGCAGAATAAATTGCAAGAACTTACCGAGAAACTCTACCAGGAGGGCCTCGTAAAAGGTAAGGAAGAAGGAGAAGCTCTGCTTGCCCAGGCAAAGAAACAGGCCGCGGACATAGTGGCCGAAGCCGAGAAAAAAGCAGCAGCCATCAATGCCAAGGCCGAAAAAGATGCCGCAGACCTTAGATCCAAAGTCGAATCCGACCTCAAAATGGCTGCATCCCAATGCCTCCAGGCCACCAAGAAAGACATCGAGAACTTGGTAGTAGGCAAAATCGAAGAAAGCAAAGTATCCGAAAGCCTGAAAGACGGCGCCTTCATCAAGGAAATCATCCGCAAGGTTGCAGAGAAGTTCAATGCCGACGAAGCAGCCGACCTCGTGTTGGTGCTCCCCGAGAGCCAGAAGGCCGAACTCGAGCCCTGGGTCGCAGGCGAACTCTCCAAAGCCCTGAAGGGCGGCGTGCAGGCCAGTTTCTCCAAGAAGGTCAGCGGAGGCTTCACTATCGGTCCCAAGGATGGAGGATGGTTCGTCAGCCTCAGCGAGCAGACATTCAACGAGCTTATTGCAGAGTATCTGCGTCCCGTAACCCGCAAACTTCTCTTCGGTGAATAATTACGAATACATAATAGCCTCTCTTCCCCTTCTCTCCCAGGACGGCAAGGAGGCTCCGGACACCGACGCCATCCTCTCCGAGATCAAGGAGCAGCTCAGCGCCAAGGATCTTTCCATCCTGGACCTGCTGCTGGACTCCTACGATCCGGAAAAGCTCGATGCGGCATTCTACCGCAAGGCCCTGAAGGAGCGCAACAAATTCGTCCGCAGCTTCTTCGCCCTCGACCTCGGAGTGCGCAACACCAAGGTGGAGTATCTCAACAGCACCCTCGGCCGCCCGGAAGGGCAGGACATAGTCGTGCTGAATCCCGAAGGAGAGGAAGAGGAATTCGAGCAGAAGGCGGAAGTCGAAGCCCTGCTCCGCACCGACGACATCCTCGGCCGCGAACGCGCCCTGGATGACTTCTACTGGAAGGCCGTCGACAGCCTTACGGTGCTGGACTATTTCGACCTGGACAAGATCCTGGCCTTCGTAGTAAAGCTTAAGATGGTTGAGCGCTGGCTGCGCCTTGACGAGGCCACCGGCCGCGAACTCTTCCGCAAACTGGTAAAAGAAATCAAAGAAAACACAAAGATATGAGCACATTTGGAAAGGTGACAGGCATAGTCTCGAACCTGGTGACTGTGCAAGTTGACGGCCCGGTGGCGGAGAACGAACTCTGCTACATCAACCTTCGCGGGACCGATCTGCTTGCCGAGGTCATCAAGGTGAACGGCAACAAAGCCTCCGTCCAGGTATTCGAAAGCACCCGAGGGCTGCGTAACGGCGATTCCGTAGAGTTCCTCGGCAAGATGCTCGAAGCCACCCTAGGCCCCGGCCTACTGTCCAGCGTATATGATGGTCTGCAGAACGACCTAACCACCATGTCGGACGTATTCCTCAAGCGAGGCGAATACACCGACCCTCTCGACCACGTTAAACTTTGGGACTTCGAACCCCTTGCCAAGGCAGGCGACAAAGTGATCGCAGCCGACTGGCTGGGCGAAGTCAAGGAAGGATGGCTGCCTCACAAGATAATGGTACCGTTCACCTTCAAGGGCAGCTACACCGTCAAGGAAGTGGCCCCTGCAGGTCAGTACAACATCGACGCCTGCATCGCCACCCTGGTAAACGAAGACGGTGAGGACGTGAAAGTGACAATGACCCAGAAGTGGCCAGTGAAAGTTGCCATCAAGGGTTACAAGGAGAAACCCCGCCCGCAGAAGATAATGGAGACCGGCGTCCGCGTCATAGACTCCTTCAATCCCATAGCTGAAGGAGGTACCGGATTCATTCCCGGGCCTTTCGGCTGCGGCAAGACCGTTCTTCAGCATGCCATCGCAAAGCAGGGCGAGGCCGACATCATTGTGATGGCCGCCTGCGGCGAGCGTGCCAACGAGGTCGTGGAAATCTTCACCGAGTTCCCCGAACTCATCGACCCCCATACCGGCCGCCATCTGATGGAGCGTACCACCATCATCTGCAACACCTCCAACATGCCTGTGGCTGCGCGTGAGGCCTCCGTTTACACGGCAATGACCATCTGCGAATATTACCGTGCCATGGGGCTGCGCTGCCTGCTGCTCGCCGACTCCACCTCCCGCTGGGCCCAGGCTCTGCGTGAGATGAGCAACCGTATGGAGGAGCTTCCCGGTGCAGATGCCTTCCCCGTGGACCTCTCCGCCATCATCTCCAACTTCTACGCCCGCTCGGGCATGGTGGTCCTGAACAATGGCAAGACCGGTGCGGTCACCTTCATCGGAACCGTATCCCCTGCCGGCGGTAACCTCAAGGAACCCGTCACGGAATCCACCAAGAAAGCAGCCCGCTGCTTCTACGCCCTCGAGCAGAATCGCGCCGACCAGAAACGCTACCCCGCAGTGAACCCCATCGACTCCTATTCCAAGTATCTGGAGTATCCGGAAATCATGGAATATCTCGACAAGACCATTGAAAAAGGCTGGGTCGCCAAGGTCATCGATGCCAAGACTCTCGTCCGCCGCGGCCGTGAAATGGCCGACCAGATCAACATCCTCGGCGACGACGGCGTGCCTATGAGCTACCACGAGACCTTCTGGAAGAGCGAACTCATCGACTTCGCCTTCCTCCAGCAGGACGGCTTCGATCCGGTAGACAGCCTCTGCCCCATCGAGCGCCAGAAATATATGCTGGACCTCATCCTCGAAATCTGCGGACGCAAGTTCGAGTTCGACAACTACGAAGATTGCCGCGCCTACTTCAAGCGCCTGATCAACTGCCTGCGCCAGATGAACTATTCCGAATTCGAAAGCGAACAGTTCAAGGGCTTCCGCACTCAACTCAATTCAATCCTCGAAGAAAATGGCAACTAAAGCATATCAGAAAGTATATACCAAGCTGGAGGCCATCACCAAGGCCACCGTGGCCCTGCATGCTGCCGGCGTGAGCAACGACGAGCTTGCCACGGTGGAAGGCCGTCTGGCCCAGGTCGTGAAGGCCAAGGGCGACCTCGTGACCCTGCAGGTATTCGCAGGTACCGAGGGCATCCCCACGAACGCAGAAGTTTCCTTCCACGGAGAACCTCCTACCCTGAAAGTCAGCGACCAGCTCTCCGGCCGTTTCTTCAACGCCTACGGCCAGCCCATCGACGGCGGTCCGGAGGTGGAAGGAGAAGAGCGCCAGGTAGGCGGACCTTCCGTGAATCCTTACAAGCGCCGCCAGCCCTCCGAACTGATTCCTACCGGCATCGCCGGCATCGACCTCAACAATACCCTCGTTTCCGGACAGAAGATTCCTTTCTTCGCCGACCCTGACCAGCCCTATAACCAGGTAATGGCCGACGTAGCCCTCCGTGCCGACGTGGACAAGATCATCCTGGGCGGCATGGGTCTTAGCAACGACGACTATCTCTTCTTCCGCCACGCCTTCGAAAGCGCCGGCGCCCTGGACAAGATAGTCTCCTTCGTTAACACCACCGAGGAACCTCCCGTGGAGCGCCTCCTCATCCCGGACATGGCCCTCGCCGCCGCAGAATACTTCGCAGTGGACAAGAACGAGAAGGTGCTGGTGCTGCTCACCGACATGACCCTCTACGCAGATGCCCTGTCCATCGTGAGCAACCGTATGGACCAGATTCCTTCCAAGGACTCCATGCCCGGTTCGCTCTACTCCGACCTCGCAAAGATCTACGAGAAGGCCGTGCAGCTGCCTGACGGCGGTTCCATAACCATCATTGCAGTTACCACCCTGAACGACGGGGACATCACCCACGCCATCCCGGACAACACCGGATACATCACCGAGGGGCAGCTCTTCCTCCGTGCAGATTCCGATACCGGAAAGGTAATCGTGGATCCCTTCCGCTCCCTTTCCCGACTCAAACAGCTGGTGCAGGGCAAGAAGACCCGCGAGGACCATTCCCAGGTAATGAACGCCGGCGTCCGCCTCTATGCAGATGCCCAGAACGCCAAGACCAAGCTGGAGAACGGTTTCGACCTCTCCGACTACGACCTCCGCTGCCTCGACTATGCTAAGGACTATGCGGTGGAACTCCTCAGCATCGACGTCAACATCAAGATCGACGAGATGCTCGACACGGCCTGGAAGCTGTTCGCAAAGCATTTCAAACCCGAAGAGACCGGCATCAAGCAGGCTCTCATAGATAAATATTGGAAAGCGTAATGGCTATAAAATTCCAATATAACAAGACATCGCTGACGAACCTCGGGAAGCAGCTGAAGGTACGGCAGAAGGCCCTCCCTACCCTTAAGAACAAGGAGTCGGCCCTGCGCCTCAGCGTGCTTCAGGCGAAGAAGGAGTCGGAGAAGCTGGCGGCCGAACTTGAATCGGCCCTGCAGCGCTACGACTACCTGGCCGCCTTGTGGAACGAGTTCGAGCCAGGGCTGATACGCATCACCGACATCGACCTCAAGGAGGTGAAGGTGGCCGGCGTCAAATGCCCCCAGCTGGACGAGATCCACTACGAGCTTGCGCCATTCAATGCCTTCGTCAAACCTGCCTGGTACGCCGACGGCGTGCGGATTCTGCAGGAACTCACCCGCCTCGGGCTCGAGAGCGAGGTGTACGAGCAGAAGCGCCGCATACTCGACTTCCAGCGCAAGAAGACGACCCAGAAAGTGAACCTTTACGAAAAGGTGCAGATTCCGGGCTACCAGGAGGCCATACGCAAGATCAAGCGATATATGGAGGATGAGGAAAACCTCAGCAAGGCCTCATCCAAGATAGTTAAGACCCGCCACGCGGCCGAAGAAGAGGAGGAAAGCCTATGATAGAGAAAATGACCAAGTATTCCTTCGTCCTGCTGGATGCAGGCAAGGAAGATTTCCTCTCCTCCCTCCAGGAACTCGGGCTGGTCGATATCACCCGTTCCTCCAAACCCGTGGACGAACGCAGCGCAACCCTGCTGGATTCGATGGAGGCCAGGAAAAAACGCCTCGACGAAATCAAGGCAGGCAGCGACGCCACCCTCAAGGCCCTGAACGACAAGCTCTCCGCCCTGCGCAAGGAAGAAGAGCAGATCCGGGTCTGGGGAAGCTGGGACCGTTCCGCAATCGCGGCCACCGGACTCAGCCTCCACTTCTACAAAGTCTCCTCCAAGAAGTTCGATGCTTCCTGGGAGGCAGAGTATGCCATCTTCAAGGTGGATGACGACGGCAAGTACTGCTACTTCGTGATAGCCGGGGACAACGCCCTCTTCCCCCTCAAGGAAATACCCGGACCGGCCAAGAACCTCTCCGAGCTCGAGGAAGAGATTAAGGCGCAGGAAGCCGAGATAAAGGCCTATGCAGAAGGGCTGGAAGCCGCCAAGGCGGACATTCCCGACTTGCAGAAGGAGATATCCGTCCTCCAGGGAGACTTCTCCCGCGCCCTTGCTTCAGCCGCCGCCGAAGGAGCCGCCGAGAACCTGCTCGCAGTGTTCGAAGGCTTCGCCCCCGTAGGCCATGACGAGGAACTCGAGAAGAAGTTCGACGAAATGGACGTAGTATGGTTCAAGGATGCAGCCGTACTTGAGGACAACCCTCCCATCGAATTCAAGAACAA
>JAILMV010000127.1 GCA_024692185.1 Bacteroidales bacterium
TTCGGTGCCCATCACTATAGCAGTCCCACAGGTCATATCCACATCATAATAGACCGACGAATCTTGCAGCTGTGCGGTCAGGATGCGGATTCCGCGCTCCTTCAGGAAGGAGATGGCATCTTCGGACGAGCAGCATACCACAGGCACGGTGAATACGGCTCCTATGCTGGCGCGGATAAGGTTTGGATTGTACAGGTCGGTAAGAGGGTCGCAGATCAGCACGGCATCGGCTCCGGCGGCATCGGCGCTGCGCAGCACCGCCCCCAGATTCCCCGGCTTCTCCACGCCTTCGAGTACCATTATCAGCGGGTTCTCTTTGAGTTGGAGGTCTTGCAGGTTCAGATTCTTCGCCTTCACCTCCGCAATAATTCCCTCCGTTCCCTCTCTATACGCCACCTTGGAATATAGTTCCTTGGAAAGGCAGAAGACCTTTCCTTGCCGATGGGTTGGGGATTCCCCCTGAGGGACGTAACACCCGCGGTTCGATATCTCTTCGCAAATAAAGACGGAATCAATTTCGAAACCGGCGGAGATGCAATGCTCCAACTCGCGGCGGCCTTCGACCACGAACAGCCCCTCCTCGCGCCTCAAACGCGACTTCTCCTGAAGCGCCATCAGACGCTTCAGCTTAGGATTCTGGGCCGAAGTGATAAGTTCCATCAGATAAGAGGAATATTGTTCTCGGAACAGCTGGCAATCATCTCGGCAGGCCAGACGGAAGCCTGGATCTCACCGATATGAGCCTTGCGCAGGAAGAACATGCAGAGCCGGCTCTGGCCGATACCGCCGCCGATGCTCTGCGGCAGGTGGCCGGCAAGCAGTTCCTGATGGAAGTAGAGCTCTGCCTTGCCCTCTTCGCCGGCCAGCTTCAGCTGACGCAGCAGGGCGGCCTTGTCCACGCGGATACCCATAGAGGAAAGTTCGAAACTGTGGCCCAGGACGGGATTCCATACGAGGATGTCCCCGTTCAGGCCCGGTAGCATCTCCCCGTCCCAATTGGCGGGAGTGCTCCAGTCGTCGTAGTCGGCGGAGCGGCCGTCGTGCTTGAGGCCATCTCCCAGGGCGCAGCCGATTCCGGACACGAAAACTGCCCCGTACTCCTTGCAGATGGCATCTTCCCTCTCCTTAGGGGAGAGTTCGGGATAGAGGCGGCGCAGCTGCTCTGCGTGGATGAAATGTATATCCTCGGGCAGGCAGGGCAGGATTACGGGATATTTCTCGCAGACCATGAATTCGGTGCGGACGATTGCGGACCAGATGCGGCGGACTATGTCCTTCAGGAACTCGGGGCCGCGCTCACCGCTGAGCATCACGCGCTCCCAGTCCCACTGGTCCACATAGAGGGAGTGGACATTGTCCAGTTCCTCGTCGGCACGGATGGCGTTCATGTCGGTGTAGATGCCGTAGCCAGGTTCGATTCCGTATTCCGCGAGGGTCAGGCGTTTCCATTTGGCCAGCGAGTGCACTATCTCGCAGACCTCGCCGTCCATATCTTTCACAGGGAAACTGACCGCCCGTTCAATGCCGTTCAGGTCGTCGTTGATACCGGTCCCCTTCTTCACGAAAAGCGGGGCGGTAACACGGCGCAGGCGCAGCTCCGACGCGAGGTTCATCTGGAAGAAATCCTTGATTTCCTTGATGGCCCCCTCGGTCTGCCGCGCATTCAGCAACGGTTCATATCCGGACGGTATCTGCAGTTTCATTCAGCTTCCTTGTTTTCTGTCTTGACTATCTTCTCGGGACGCATCTGAGGGAAGAAGAGCACGTCCTGGATGGCGGTCTGGCCGGTCATGAACATTGTCAGACGGTCGATGCCCATTCCGAGGCCGGAGGTAGGAGGCATGCCATATTCGAGGGCGCGCACAAAGTCGAAGTCGATGAACATGGCTTCGTCGTCTCCCTTGCTCTTCAGGCGGGCCTGCTCCTCGAAGCGCTCCAGCTGGTCGATAGGGTCGTTCAGCTCGCTGTAGGCGTTGGCCAGCTCCTTGCCGCAGACGAAGAGTTCGAACCTCTCGGTGAGGGCGGGATTGCTGCGGTGGCGCTTGGTCAGAGGGCTCATCTCCACGGGATAATCTATGATGAAGGTAGGCTGTATGAGGTTCTTCTCGGCATATTCTCCGAAGATGGCGTCGATCAGCTTACCCTTGCCCATCGAGGGTTCTACCTCGACGTTAAGTTTCTTGCAGGTAGCGCGGAGCTCGTCCTCGTCCATTCCGCTGACATCCACTCCGGCGTATTCCTTGATGGCGTCGAGGATGGGCAGGCGGCGATACTGCCCGCCGAAGTCCACCTCGTTCTCCCCTATCTTGACCTTGGTGGTCCCGTTCACCGCGACTGCAATCTTCTGGAGCATCTTCTCCACGAAGTCCATCATCCAGATGTAGTCCTTGTAGGCCACGTAGATCTCCATGCAGGTGAATTCGGGGTTGTGGGTCTTGTCCATGCCCTCGTTGCGGAAGTCCTTCGCGAACTCATAGACTCCGCTGAAGCCGCCCACAATCAGGCGCTTGAGGTAGAGTTCGTTGGCTATACGCAGGTAGAGAGGGATGTCCAGGGCGTTATGATGGGTGATGAAGGGGCGTGCGGTAGCTCCGCCGGGGATGCTCTGGAGGATGGGGGTTTCCACCTCGAGGCAGCCT
>JAILMV010000158.1 GCA_024692185.1 Bacteroidales bacterium
TATGCGGCCGTGATGCCTTCCGGCAGCGGCAGCATCCGGGACCGCGTGAACACCAGTTTCCGCTTCATCACGCACATCCCCGAGTTCAAGCTCATCTTCACTACCACCGTACAGGTGGTCTGGTACGAATCCGACCGTGCCGTCTATCTGGACGAAAACGGCAACACGAGGGCCTTCGACTTCAATTATCAGGGCAAGGATTATCTGGCTGTGGAGCCTCTCGGCTTCTACGACACCGCCGGCAAATACACCGCCTGGAATGCCGCCACCATGAATTCTGATCCTTCCCTGAACTACATGCTGGACCGCTACTTCACCTACGGCTTCCTTGCCGACGTGGTGGAGCCTTGGGCCCTGCTGAACATAAGACTTACAAAGGAGATAGGCCGCCGTGCCCAGCTCTCTTTCACTGCCAACAATGTTACGAATACAAGCCGGTATCACGTAGACAAGAATACGAACTACAAGAGCCAGCTCTATCCTAACATGTACTTCGGCGCAGAACTTAAGATTAATCTATAATCAGTAGTGTTATTATGAAAAGTGTTTACAAGCTTTTGGGCATCGCAGCCATAGTGGCTGCTGCCGTCCTTGCAAGCTCTTGCAACAAAGACGAGACTGCAAAGAAATTCAACCTCACCGTCAAGGTGACTCTTCCGGAGAATGTTTCGGAAGTCCAGAATCTAACCGTGGAAGCTACCAAAGGAAACAAAGTCACCGCTCTCGAGGTGGTTACCGATACAGCTATCGTAGCATCTGCTTCCCTCCCTCAGGGCGACTACAAGATTTCCGTCAACGGAGCCGTTTCTTCTGCAAAGAACGTAAACGTAGTAGGAGCCGCCGAGGTTTCCCTCTATGCAGATCAGGAAATTACCGTAGCCCTCGATATGACCGTACAGTCCCCTCTGCTTATCAAGGCTGTCCAGTACACCCCTGGCAAGCAGTATTACATCCAGCCCCTCAGCGATACCTGGATCGAGATCGTGAACAACTCCGACGAGGTCCAGTACCTCGACCAGATCATCCTCATCGGTGGTATGGGACGTCAGTCCGGCCCTAACGCCTGGCAGGCAAATGGTTACGCCCACCTCTATGGCGGCGGAGCTCAGAGCCCCGTCTATGCCTTCCCCGGCAACGGTACCGATTATCCCCTCCAGCCTGGTAAGAGCGTGGTAGTTGCCAACGCACCTATCAACCACACCGCACAGGGTGAAGGTTTCGAGAACTGCGCCGACCTTTCCAAGGCCGACTGGGAGTTCTATGGATCCTACAATAAGAAGGATACCGACTACGAAGGCATCCCCAACATGGAACTTGTTTACTGCGCCTTCCCCAGCCAGCTTAACTGGGGCCAGAACTTCTTCGCCTGGGCCGGTGCCATCATCAAGCTCCCTGAAGGAACTACTCCTGCACAGTATGCAGCCGATCCCGAGAACCTTATGGTCACTCCCGGCACCGAATCCAGCTTTCAGTACCTGATGTTCCCCAGCGAATACGTACTCGATGCAATCGACGTCTGGGAACTTGATTCCGAAGAGCACTATCCTACCTTCCTCGCAATCGACGATGCAGAGGGTGTTACCGGCCCCGCCGCTTGGAGCGGACAGGCTGTACGCCGCAAAGTCACCAAGATCGAGAACGGACGTGCATATTACAAGGACACCAACAAGTCTTCTGCCGACATGGTAGTCGAGAAGGTTGTTCCCGGTGCCGAACCTACTAAGGTTGATGCTGAATAAATTCTATAAGATTTGCGCAAGCCTCCTCCTGCCGATGCTCCTCGCACCGGCAGGGGAAGCCTACGCGCAAGTTTGGAACCAGGAAAGGGATAACGCCATATACAATGTGCAGAGCGGCAGCGCATCGCCTGTTTCGCTCTTCTACAATCCCAGCGAAACCTGGAACGCGGCAGTTGCGTCCTGGAATTACGACAAGGGAGATTTCCACCGTGCGGACAGACCCTCCGGCAAAAGCGAGATGGATCTCCAGGTCATGGAACTCGGCAAAGCAGGCCGGTTCCGCAGTTCCGGAAGCTTGAGATACCGCAACACCCGCGAATTCGACCGTAACTGGAACTCCCTGATAGGGAACGACTTGGACAATCCTTACATAATCTGCGACTCCCTCGCGGACGACTCCCGCACCGAGCGCTTCGACCTCGAAGGCTCCCTCAGCTGGGCCCTCAGCGAGAACTGGATAGCAGCCGGCAGGATAGGCCTCACGACCGCGACACTTACCGACTCCAAGGACCCCCGCCCCAAGAACGACATCTCCAGAATTCCCCTCACCATAGGCGTGGAACACCGCCTCGGCTCAGGCTGGAGCGCTGGCATCTTTGGCGGAGCGGAACTCTTCTTCTCCAAGTTCTCGGACTATCTCGAATACGGTCAGAAAGCATATCGCTATTATAAGATGAAGGGAATGGGCGACTATTTCGCCTACAGCTCCTCGCAGAGTTCCAGCGCTCCCCGCGAATACGAAGGGATGGCCTTCTACGCCGGCCTGAACGCCAGTTTCAGGGGAGAAAAGTTCGAAAACTTCAGCGAAGCAGCCTTCCGTAGCGGATACGAAAACGCCCGCGACGGCGGCTCGGCCTTCGAATGGAAAGCGGGCGACTACAGCTATACCCGCATCAGCATTTCGGAAAGGCTGGACCTCAAAGGCAAGCTCCGCCACAGCCTCGCCCTCGGCGCGGAAATCAAGCTGACGCAGGGCTACTGGTACGATCAGAAACAGATGGTCGATACCGAACACGGCAACATTACCTACTACGAGGTGATGAGCCGCTACCGCAACAACAGCGGGACCAGGCTCGTTGCCGGCGCGGATTACAGCGTGGGCAAGGACAGGTCCTGGAACGCCGGTCTTGGCGTGAAGATGGACTCTGAAAGCCTGACCCACTATTCCGACGGAGATCCTTGCGAGCAGAACTGGACCTTGCTCGCCGTGACCGCCGGAGGCTGGAAAAGCCTGAATATCGGCGCCAACATACTCGACATTTCCGCCGGCGCCGCCTACATCCTGCCCCTCGGGGAAGCAGCCTATGCCACGGGCAACACCGCCTCGGCCAAGGACGACATCTCCGAGCGCTATGTGGACCCGAACTTCGCCTACGAAACCAGCGGAAAACTCTCCGCCAGCATACGGGCAGACTGGGTCTTCGCTCCCATAAAGTCGCTGACCCCCGGCTTATACATAAAGGGGTCGATGCTTAAGCAGATGGGTTCTGCACCGCAGTTCCCCGCATTGGAAGGCACTTCATTCTACGGTCTGTCGGCCGGTGCCTTCCTGAAATTTTAACAAAACTAAAATGAACATCAAGCCTACGCTGGCAGGGCTAGCTGCCATCATCCTGATAAGCATTTCAGTCTCCTGCTCCAACCGGGCAGGAGTCGCCGTTGTTATCGACCCCGCAAGCGAGCGTGAAGCGGCGGACGAACTTGCCGCCTACGAACTGGCCCTCGAGACCGCGGACGGATACAAGGTCATCCGCCTCTGCGAGCCTTGGCAGAGCCCCGACGAAATCCGCGCCGCTCTCAAGGAACTCTATGAAGACGGAAAGATCTGCGGAGCGGTCTTTATCGGCGACATTCCCATCCCGATGGTACGCGACGCGCAGTTCTTCACCAGCGCCTTCAAGATGGACCAGAAGCACCCCCGCAAGCAGTCCAGCGTGCCCTCCGACCGCTTCTACGACGACTTTGACCTCAGCTTCGAATACATCGACAAGGACAGCGACGGGGATCCTTACTTCTACTACAGCCTGACTTCGGGCCGGGACGTGCCCCTTGCCCCGGAAATCTTCTCCGGCCGCATCCGCCCCACCGACACCGAAGGCTCCACCCGCTACGAGAAGCTCCGCCTCTATCTCAAGAAGGCCGCCGCTGCGCACCTGAACCCCGAACGCCTGGACCACATCTTCGTGTTCAACGGCTCCGGCAGCATTGCCGAGAGCAAGGTGGCCCATATGGACGAGCAGATGGCCCTCAGGGAGCATCTCCCCTGGATGAAGAACCTCCCCGGCGCCTTCAGCTACATGGACCACAAGGACTTCGACCCGCTGAAGGGCCGCGTGCAGAACGAGCTGATGCGCCCCGAACTGGACATCGCCATCCTCCATCACCACGGCGACTACGACACCCAGTACTTCAAGGTGCGCGAGGAAGATAACCTCACCCTCGCGGACTTCGGCAACTTCCGCCCGGAGGCCAAGATAGTCATAATGGATGCCTGCTACAACGGCGCATTCAACATGCCCGACTGCATAGCCAACGAGTACATCTTCCAGGAAGGAGGCACCCTCGTGGGCTGGGGAGGCAGCGTGAACGTGCTCCAGGACAAAGGGCCGGACGAGTTCCTCGGACTCGGGGCCCAGGGCTATCCCATAGGCGAACGGAACCGCTTTTCTGCCTATCTGGGGATGCACGCGGTGGGCGACCCGACCTTCTCCTTCC
>JAILMV010000160.1 GCA_024692185.1 Bacteroidales bacterium
TTCCGCATAATTGCCATCTCCCGAGGCAACAGCACCATAATTCCCAAGGTCGATACCGTTTTCCAGTACAACGACCTGGTATTCACCTTCTCCCGCCAGGACGGCGTGGAATTGCTGGTCCAGTATTTCTCCCAGACAACTCTGCAGGTACAGAAGGTGATGATAGTGGGAGGAAACGAAGTTGCAGCTATGCTGGCAGCAGACCTCTACTCCCAGGGGATCGACGTCAAGCTCATAGAGATAGATCACGACCGCTGCGTCCAGCTGACCGAGGACCTCGACGACAACATCGACGTAGTGCTCGGAGACGGCCGTAATTCAGACCTGCTCTTCGACGAGGGCATCAATGAATGTGACGCATTCGTGGCGCTTACCGGCAGCGACGAGTCCAATGTGCTGACCTGCGTGATGGCAAAGAAACTCGGAGTTCCCCGTACCGTGGCGGAAGTCGAGAACATGGAATACATACGCCTTGCGGAAGAGATGGGCGTGGACAGCGTCATCAACAAAAAACTTATCACGGCCTCCAACATATTCAAGTTCACCATGGACGGCAAAGCCCGTTTCGTGAAATATATGCGCGGCACAAGCGCGGAGGTCATCGAATACACAGCTACTGCCGATAGCATAATTACCAAGAAGCCTCTCAAGGAAAGCAGTTTCCCGGAAGGAGCCATAGTCGGCGGAGTAATCCGTGGCGAAGAAGCCTTCATAGCCGTAGGAAACACGCAGATACAGCCCGGCGACCATGTGGCCGTGTTCGCGTTGCCCGAGAGCGTAAAGGCGGTCAACAAGCTCTTCCGCTAGCAAATAGAATCATTCTTTATGAAAGCACTTGAATAGATAAAGCAATATCTGCGCGACACCACCAATCTTGGCGGACAGCTCGACGTGGATAAAGCCGCAGAAAATATCCGCAGCAATATTTATTTCCGCGGGCCTAACGTCTGGATTCTCGCATTTTCGATAATCATCGCATCCGTAGGCCTCAACGTGAACTCCACCGCCGTAATCATCGGCGCCATGCTCATCTCCCCTGTGATGGGTCCTATCATCGGCATGGGCATGGGGCTGGGGGTGAATGATACCAGATTGCTGGGCGACAGTTTCAGGAACCTGATAATCATGGTGATAGTCAGCTTGTTGGCCTCGTCGATCTTCTTCCTTATCTCCCCTCTTAATCTTGCCAATCCTACCGAGCTGGAAGCCAGGACCTCCCCATCCATCTACGACGTGCTGATAGCCCTATTCGGCGGATTTGCCGGTATCTTGGAGCAGGCCCGCAAAGAGAAGGGAACGGTGATGTCCGGTGTGGCCATCGCCACCGCTCTCATGCCTCCCCTCTGCACTGCAGGTTTCGGACTGGCAAAGGGTAACTTCCACTTCTTCTTCGGGGCGATGTACCTCTTCACCATCAATGCGATATTCATCATGTTCGCCACCTATGTGGCCTGCAAATATCTGCATTTCCACCAGAAGAGCTTCTCCGACGCCAGGACCGCCAGCCGCACCCGCAACGTCATCACGGCGGTAGTGCTGCTGGTCACCGTACCCAGTATCTGGTCGGCATTCGTAATGATACGCAACAACAACTTCAGCACCAATGCCCAGAACTTCGTCAGCGAAAACAGGATGTACGCCCGCAGCTACATCTACGATTATAAGATTTCCCACGGCAAGGACCGCAAGGTAACCCTCTACATGACCGGGGATGCACTTACCGACGAGGAAAGGTTGGCCGTTACCGAACTGGCCGGAAAATACGGCATCAAGGCCAATGAAATCAAGATAACCGAAAATGCCCTGGCCTCCGACGACCAGTCCAAGAAACTGGTGGAAGGCATCTATGAGCGCACCGACCGTCAGCTGCAGGAGAAGGAAGAAGAAATCCTGAGCCTGCAGGCCACCCTGGATTCGCTGAACGGCCATAATATCCCTTATGAGCAGATTGCAGCCGAGACCATGGCCCAGTATCCTTCGGTAAGCGGACTGCATCTTTCCAGAGGAGCCACGGTGCAGTCAGACAGCACCAGGACCGACGGCATACTCGCCATCGCCTATTGCAAATATGGTCTGGATCCGGAAAGCAGGATACGCCTTGAAAACTGGCTGAGGATACGCCTGAACACGACGTCCCTCTCACTTCT
>JAILMV010000107.1 GCA_024692185.1 Bacteroidales bacterium
GCCTTACGGAGAACTCTCCGAGGCCGTGGCTCCGGACAGCTGCCCCGCCACCAGCGCCGAGGTCAAGGCCATCTTCGAAGGAGTTTACGACGCCCTCTGCGACGACATGAACACCCCCATAGCCCTCAGCCACATCTTCGACGCCGTACGTATCATCAACAGCGCCAAGGCGGGCCAGATGAAGCTTTCCGCAGGGGATGTGGACACTCTGGTGCAGATCTTCGACGACATAGTTTTCGGAGTGCTCGGCCTGCGTGACGAGGAAGCCGCCGAAGCCGGTTCAGGCAAGGTGGTGAGCGGGCTCATGGACATGGTGCTCGCAGAGCGCGCAAAAGCCAAGGCCAACAAGGACTGGGCAACCTCCGATTCCATCCGCGACGCCCTCAAGGCCCTCGGAATTACCGTAAAAGACACCAAGGACGGTGCAGAGTGGACAATAGAATGAAATTCATAAGCTGGAACGTAAATGGCCTCCGGGCCGTGGCAGGCAAGGGCTTTGCGGACATCTTCGTGGAGCAGGATGCCGACTTTTTCTGCGTGCAGGAAACCAAGCTGCAGGCCGGTCAGATCGATATGGAATTTCCCGGCTACACATCCTATTGGGACTACGCCGAGAAGAAGGGCTACGCCGGCACGGCTATCTGGACCAGGAAAGAACCCCTCTCCGTTGCCTATGGCCTAGGTATCGAAGAGCACGACCACGAAGGCCGCGCAGTTACCCTGGAAATGCCTGACTTCTACCTGGTGAACACCTACGTTCCAAACTCCCAGGACGGGCTCCGCAGGCTGGACTACCGCATGAAATGGGAAGATGACTTCCGCGCCTATGTTTCACGCCTCGCCCAAAAGAAAGGCGTGATAATCTGCGGGGACATGAACGTGGCCCACAACGAGATAGACCTGAAAAATCCGGACACCAACCATTTCAATGCCGGCTTCTCCGACGAGGAGCGCGGCAAGATGGGCGAACTGCTGGGAGCAGGTTTCGTGGACAGCTGGCGCGCCCAGCATCCCGAAGAGGTGAAATACTCCTGGTGGAGCTACCGCATGGCCGCCCGCGAAAGGAACGTGGGCTGGCGTATCGACTACTTCCTGGTGTCGGAAGGCATGGCTCCGCGCATCAAATCTACCGAAATTCACAACGAAATCTTCGGCTCCGACCACTGCCCAGTGGAGCTTGTGATCGACTGATTTCAGCGTTTTGACGTTACCTCGCGCTCGTATTTCTCGATGGCAGGGATGAACTCCTCGCCGACGGGAACTCCGTTCTTGAAGTTGAAATAATCGAATACAGCGCCGAAAGGCAGGGTCTTGGCCTCTTCGAGGAGAGCGAGTTTCTGGAAGCCCTTGCCTTCGGCCTCGTACTCGCGAAGCTTGGCCAGAGGCTCAAGCAAGGCGCTCAGTATGCACTTCTGGGTAGCCCTGGCACCGATCACATAGGCACCTATGCGGTTGATGGAGGCGTCGAAATAGTCGAGGCCCACATGTGCGCGATGCAGACCATCGGCGCGTACCAGCTCCTTGAAGAAGTCCAGGGTCATGTCGTTCATGATGGTCACGTGGTCGGAATCCCAGCGTACCGGACGGCTCACGTGCAGCATCAGTTCAGGCACGTAGAGCAGCAGGGAGCTGACCTTGTCCGCAACGTTCTCGGTGGGCTCGTAATGGCCTGTATCGAGGGTGTAGATAACCTTGCGGGTAGCGCAGTAACCCTCGTAGAAATCCATCGAACCGACGGTATAGCTCTCAAGGCCTATACCAAAGAGTTTGGCCTCGACGCAGCTCTTCATTCCGGGAAGATCTTCCTTGAGTATCTCGTCGAGGGATTCCGCAAGCAGCTCACGATACTTCTTGCGGTTCACGGTGAAGTCCTTCTGCCCGTCATGCACCCAGATATTCATTATGCAGGGGTCATTCTGGGCCTTGCCCATTGCATCGGAGATGCGGCGGCAGCGCTTGGTATGCTCTATCCAGAAATCGCGGATAGCCTTGTCGGGATTGGCGAGGGAAAGATCCCCGCTCTTGGGATGGGAAAAGGAAGTGGAGTTGAAGTCCAGCTTGAAGTCGTTGGCCTTGGCCCAGTCGATCCAGCTCTGGAAATGCTCCACGCCCACCTCGTCACG
The DNA here is from genome assembly GCA_024692185.1 of Bacteroidales bacterium. Taxonomy (GTDB): domain Bacteria; phylum Bacteroidota; class Bacteroidia; order Bacteroidales; family UBA932; genus Cryptobacteroides. Next base: position 2,124 of record JAILMV010000107.1, read on the forward strand.
ATCCACTTTCTTACCTTGGAAATCACCGTAGATCTCGTGCAGATTCACGCGGTGGTTGCCTGCCAGAAGTGTCTTCACGAATTCCAGGTCGGAGCGGACTTCGTCGATGTTGCGGGCACGTCCGGGATAGTTTCCGGTGGCTTGGATGCCTCCGGAAAGGGCATCTGCGCTCTCGAATCCGGACACATCGTCGGTCTGCCAGCAATGGAGGGAAATCTGCTGCTTCTCTAGTTCGGCGACAGCCTTGTCGGTATCCACGCCGAGTGCGGCATAACGCTCTTTCGCTTGCGCATATGCGCTCAGGATATTAGCTTCTTTCATATCAGAATGTTTTTACTTTGAATTCTCTGGAAATTATTTCACGCATGGCCCAGCGGTCACGGACCAGGCCGGCCGCCTTGGCCTG
>JAILMV010000176.1 GCA_024692185.1 Bacteroidales bacterium
GAATCTGCCTGGAATTACGAGCTTGGGGGCCGTTTCAGGAAAAACAGGCTGAGTCTGGAGTCATCCATCTACTACATAGACGTCAGGAATCAGCAGCTTACCACCTTCCCTCCCGGCCGCTCCATAGGAAGGATGATGACCAATGCCGGCAGGAGCCGCAGCATGGGTGCAGAGGCCGAGCTGGGGTGGAGGGGAGAAGATTTCCACGGAGAACTCAGCTGGTCGTACTGCGATGCCCGTTTCGTGCATTACAATGACGGAAACAACGATTATTCCGGGAATCACGTGCCCTATGCCCCGGCGCATACCTTCTACCTCGGTGCAGGCTATAGCTTCCATTTCGGAGACTATACACTTGTGGCAGATGCTTCCCTCAGGGGTGCAGGCCCCTTCTGGTGGAACGAGGACAATTCCCGCAAAGAAGAGCTTCAGCTGTTCCTGGACGGACGCCTGGCCCTGCTTTTCGGAAAGTGGGAAATCTTCCTGCGCGGGACTAATCTTACGGATGCCGGAGGCAACAGCTTCTATTTCAAGTCCATTGGCAATGAATTTTTCGCGAGCGTGAAACCTCGCATACTTATAACAGGATTATCAATCAAACTTTAAAAGATGAAAGCAAAGTATTTTATTTTCGCACTTGCACTTGCCGCTGTGTTCGGTTGCGACAAAGCAGAGAAAGATGTGGAAGAGCCCATCGTGGCTGTCTCTTCCGATTTCGTGGGAACCGTGACCGTTGATTCCACCAGCGGCGAAACCTTCGACAACGAAAACATCGAGGTCAATTTCATTCCCGCAGAGGACGGCAAGACCTGCTCACTGATCATTCAGGACATACAGTTCTCTCCCAAGATGCCTTTGATAGTTACCGTCACCATTCCTTCGATCACTCTCAGCAGCACATCCAAGAAGATCAGCATGGAATGCAAGAAAGTAGTTCCTCTGGCAATGGGCGGTGAATTCGAAGCCTATACAGTTACGGATTTCTCGGGTGAGATAGTAGGGGACAATATGACTTTCTCCCTAAATTTCGGCCAGACTCCCACCAGATTCAGCGGGACCATCATCAAGAAGGCCGAATAATTCAATTTACGCCAATATCATCCCTGAGCTGCTTGTCAGCCAGGGTGATGTGGCGTTCGACGGTTTTCTCCGCCAAAGATAATTGCTGGGCGATCTCCTTGTTGCTGAGCCCATAGAAACGGCTCATCATAAATACTTTACGTCGCTGTACCGGCAATTTATCCACTTGTTCCCTGATTATGGAAATATCCACATTGGCATCGGTTGCCCGGTTGTTGCCGGGCAACTCTGTCAATGTATCAAGGGATTCGAATGTCTTCTTGGAGCGGAGGTAGTTGAGTATCTCCCGCTTTGTAAGAACATAAAGATAATTGTTCAAAGAAAGATCTGAATCCAGACGCTCGCGGAAGCGCCATACCTTCATGAACACGTTCTGTACCAGGTCTTTTGCAAGGGCAAAATCCCTGACGATATAGTCTGCGAAATGAACCAGCTTAGGGTAATAGCTATGGAATGCACGCTCATAAGCGCGCATGTCACCCTTCTTGAGACCGATTATCAGTTTCTGCTCGTTCATTTTAGGCCGTGAAGATATAAATAATACTCTTATCGCAGGCCTTTTTTCTTCAAATACTCATCCACGCGCTCGACGTAGTCCGTCTGCAGGAAATCCGATTCGCATTCTATGAACTTGTCCAGGTTGGTGTAGTTGTAGTTGGCAACCTGGTTGTCGTATTGAAGCAGATTCGAGTAAGACAGGAAACCTTTTGCACGTATCTGGCGGCCGATTTCCACGTTCCCACCGGTGTAGAGGTCATAACCGTACTGGAAGAGCTTGGCACCGGGAAGGGCCTTGAAACCGTCGATGTCGGATGCTTTGCTGATGTAGGGATGGACCGCAATGTCTATGTTCTCGTACTGATATTCGGTAGCGAGGGAGACGCTGCTTCCGGTGTACAACATTACCTGACCGGTCATTCCGCATTTCTTGATTATGCGGACCAACTTGGCCACAGGTGCATCTTTGATGTCCAGATTGATGTAGATTTTGTCCTTGCATGCCAGAAGGGCTTGTTCCAAGGTAGGAACCTTGACGGTGTTGCCGTTGGCATCCTTATACACCACGCCGTTCTTGCGCATGTCGTATTTGGCGATCTCCGCATAAGTGAGGTCGCTGACGTTGCCGCTTCCTGTAGTGGAAGCGTTAATGGAGGCGTTGTGCATCAGTACGAGGATATTATCTTTGGTAGGACGTACGTCCAGTTCCACCATGTCCGCACCATATTTGATGGCGGCCTCGATTCCCGGAATGGAATTGTCGGGAATATTGTTGAGGGTGCCATAATAGGTATTGGCCCGGTGTGCGACTATGAAGATCTTGTCCCTGGGAGTGCCGTCTTTCTGTTTGGCAATCTGGGCATCGAACAATTCCATCAAAGTCATCCTGGGCTCTTCTTGTTCCTGCGGATTAATAGGTGTGGGCTCATCACCGCCTCCATCTACGCCCTTGCAGGAGGCAAGAGCGTAGATGCAAAGCAGCAATGTCGATAAAACTATAGTAAGTTTTTTCATTATGGATTATTTCTGCCTGTTGGTGTGCTTGCGGTTCTGTCCCATCATAGGCCAGGGAGATACCGTGGAAGGACCGGTGGTATAGTCGACCTTGATAGCTGCAAGGCCGCCGATGGTCCTGTCGTTGTTGTCGGTGAACTGCACATAAATGGTGCCATCGTCACCGATTACGATACCGCTCCAGATCTTGGCTTTGCCAACTCTTTCGCCATCTTCCATTGCAACAAGACCGGCGTAAGCTTCGGCGTAACGGCTATCGTTTCCTACGAGGTCTGCGATATTGACCTTTACGAGGGTCTCGAATTCGCTTCCGTTGTATTTGACCATATAGAAGTTTCCGGTTTCGGTAGCGAAGAGGATGTTGCCGGCAGCGTCAATTGCAGGGGCTGCAGAAACATTCTCCATAACTCCGTAGTGGGCGACCATCTTCTGCTGCGCTACATCTACGAGGGCGATACCGCCGTCTGCCTGGCCGAGATTGTATTTCAGGGTTGCGATAACATAACCTTCTTCAGTGATGGCGATACCGCCCTGGTCCTGCTTTGCGCAGGCATCGATTTCGACGTTGGCGATTTCTTCGCCGGTAGCTACTTCAATGGCATATACCTTGGTCCTGGCTTCTTTGCCGAGGTCTGCATCTGCCTTGAGGGACTGCATACCCACGAGGGCGTTCTTTCCGTTGACTGTAATGGCAGCCAGGGTAGCGCTGTTGTTTCCGTCAGGCCAGCCGCTCTGTTTGCTGTAGCAACCACGCCATGACCAGTTGGCTCCGTCTCCCTTGGTGTCGAGGACACTGGTGGGAACGCCGAAGATGCCGTAAGCACCGCCGCTCCAGCATGCATAACCGTCCTTAGTGATGAGGATACCTGCACGAGCACCGCCTGAGGGGCCCTTTCCGTCAGAATCCATCATATGGTTGACACGGCTTCCGTCTGCCTTGGCAACGGAGATTATGGTACCGGTGGTGCCACAGTTGCCGATATAGACATTATTGTCACCAATACCTGCGGTGATGCCGTTGATGGAAGGAGAAAGAGTTGCTCCGGCTGCTGCCCAGAAATCTTTGAAACGCCATTTCAAGCTTCCGTCGGGTTTGAAGGCTGCGAGAACTGCGTCGCCATTCTTGCTACCACCGGCGATATAGATGGTGCCGTCAGTATCGATGCTGGGGGTTCCGAGAATCTGGGAACCATCCTGAGGGCTCTCGATAACGGTCTGCTCCCAAACCTTCTTGCCATCCTTGTCGATCTTGTAGAGCTTGTTGGCGTCACGGGTCACGGTGTAGATGCTTCCGTCATCTGCGACTGCAGGGGTGGTCATCGAAGTATAACCCTGGAGAGGAGCTGTCCAGAGGAGGGTCACCTCTCCGGTAGCTACGACCTCTGCGGGGTTGACCACAAGGTTCTTTGCACGCTCGCCGGTCTTGCCTTTTGCATCGCTGACATTGAGTCTGACGATGAAGGTGCCGTTTTCTTCGGGCGTCCAGCTGGCGGTTTCGCCTTCGAGGGTCACAGCGTCGCCAACTTTCCATTCATAGGTGTAAGGAGTCTGGCCGCCGCTGACCTTGGCAGTGAAAGTGACTTCGTCTTTGGCAAAGCAAGGGTTAGCCGAGATTTCGAAATCTACTGCAAGGGGAGTGGTGTCCTCTTCTTTTTTGTTGCAAGCGATTGCTGCAAGGGCAACAAGGGCAATTGCTAAAACTTGTTTTTTCATGATTGAATGATTTGTGTGTTAATTTATGTGTGGATAATATTAGTCGGGATAATTGGGATTCTGAGGATAGACGTCATAGCCGGCTATATCCCTTTCTTTCTGTGGGATGGGCCAGTAGAGCAGGAAGTCGCGTCCGTTCCAGCTGTCATAGAGGTCGGTACGGCCGGTTCGCTTGATGTCGAACCAGCGGCGGCCTTCTCCATAGAATTCCCTGTTGTTCTCGTCCAGGATCAGGTCCTGCCAGGCTTTGCCGTCCATGCTTGCAGGGAGGCTGACCGAGCTGTAGCGCTTCTCCATGAAAGTCTTGAGCACGGGGATTCCGGCACTTGCTCCGAGGGCTTCTGCCTGAATCAGGTAGGCATCAGCAAGACGGAACAGCACAATGGGAGAATTGGCAGGTTTGGGATTTACTATGAACTGGTCGCTGCCGCCATTGGGGAACTTGATCACGCGGGTGGAATTGCTAGGCGAGAAGGTTGCCACCTTACGGATATCTCCGCTGTGAAGGGAGTTATCTGCAAATAGCCCGTTGTAATACTTGGGCGCAGGAGAGTAGTTCCAGGAGCCGTCGACATCGTTCACGCTGTCATAGAGAAGGTTGAAAGATGAGCTGCGGATGTTGGCCAGGGCGAACACAATCTCCTGCGAAGAAGTCCCGTTGATGAACATGCTGGCAAAACCTATGGAATCGCCCTCCAGAGAATATCTTCCGGAAGAGATGACCTCGCCGGCGAGGGAGGCTGCTTCGCTGTTCTCTCCTTTCCAGAGCAGGGTGCGGGCGAGTAGGAGCCTGGCAGCATCCTTGGTGGGATAGAACATGGTCTTGGCCTCGGGAAGACTTTCGATGGCGCTGCGGCAGTCGGAAATGATCAGATCCCAGACAAGTTCTTCCTTGGAGATGGGAACGACCTTCATGTTGGGTGCCGTGATGATGGGCACGCCGCCATAGCGGACAACCAGGTTGTAGTATATCCAGGCACGGAAGAAGTAGGCATTTCCCGCAGCCTCGATGCTGCTGGCGTCGTTGCCGGAAGCGGATTTGAGAAGCTGGTTCACGTCGTTAAGTTTCGTGAAGCAGTTCCTCCAGTCGCTGAGGGCCGTGGCAGATGCGGTAGCCTGGGTTTCGGCGTGCACGTCGGGAACGTCGAAACCAGGGCCGGAGCTGTAGTTTTCGGCCAGCCAGTCGCCGCGGGTCCAGATAGATTTTGCGAGACTTTCCATCTGGTAGCGGACGCCGTTGGTAAGCTTGCCGAGGTCGGCCTTGTTAAGTCTGTCGCCCTTGATGGCGTTCTTGGGGGAGATGTCGTCGAGCATTTTCGAGCAGCCCGAAAGAACGGCCATTAGCATGAAAGCTATGTATATGATCTTTTTCATCTTTGATTCCTCCTTTAGAATTTAATGTCCAGACCGAAAATGAAGGAACGCATGCTGGGCTCATAGCCGAAGTCCGTCGCGTACTTTGCGGAAGCAGGACCGGCAGACATCGAAGCCTCAGGATCATAGCCATCGTACTTGGTAAGTGTGAAGGCGTTGTCGATGGTCGCGTAGATACGCAGACCGGCGATTTTCGCTTTCTCTATCCATTTGTCAGGCAGATTGTAGGCCAGGGTGACGTTCTTGAGCCTAAGGTAGGAGGCATCCTCAAGGTAACGGGTAGATGTGAGGATGTTGTAGTCGCAGGCCCATCCGGGATGAAGTCCGGTGAGGATGGGGCGGGGCATGGTGTTGGAGGTGCCGGGACCTTTCCAGAACTCCGTAGCAGCTTTCTTGCTGATGTTGAAGAACTGGGTCACGGTCTTGCCCTCGTCGGTGGTAACGCTTCCGGAAGAGAGGCCGAGACTCTCGGTACCTTCCTGTCCGCAGCCCTTCCAGGCCGAGAACACCTTGCCTCCGATGGAGTACTGCAGGAACATATTCAGCTCGAAACCTTTCCAGGACATCGAAGAGGTGATGCCGCCGAAGAAATCCGGAGTGGCCTTGCCGCAATAGAGACGGTCATTGTCGTTGATGTCGCCGTCGTTGTTCTTGTCGTAGTACTTGATGTCGCCGGCACGTACGCCCTTTGCATAGAGCAGGGCGGGAACTTCGTCGTCATGCTGGTAGATTCCGTCCATACGGAGCATGTACCAGGCACTTACAGGCTTGCCCAGAATGAGGGCGTGCTTGTTGCCTCCGTAAAGCTGGGAATCCTCCACCACTATGATGTCGGTGTTATCCAGAAGGCTGATAAGCCTGTTCTTGGACCAGGAGATGTTCCCATTCAGGGTCCATTTGAAGGGCCCCTCGAAAATGCGTCCTCCCAGACTGGCTTCCACGCCGATGTTGTCCATCGATCCGATGTTGCTGGTAAGTGAAGTGTAGCCCGTAGTAGCAACGACCGGACGGGGATAGAGCAACCCATCGGTATAGGAATAGAAAAAGTCTGTGCCGAGGTTCATCCTTCCGTGGAAGAATTCGATGTCGGTACCGAAGTTGAGTTTGGTGCTCTTTTCCCAACGGATGTTCTGGGCAGTCTGGGTGATACGCATACCTGACGAGCCATTGTAAGGAGTACCTGCGCCGATCAGGGCCATTGCAGCCCAGTTGCTGATGCCGTTCATGGAACCGGTCTGGCCGGCGCTGATACGGAATTTGAGATCGGTCACCACGGGGTTCTTGGGGAAGAACTTCTCGTTGGATACCAGCCAGGCCAGGGAGCCGGCGGGGAAGAAACCGAAGCGGTTGTTTTCAGGGAAGCGGGAAGATCCGTCCGCCCTGAAGGACAGGTTCAGGATGTAGCGGTCTGCCCAGTTAAGGGCGACACGCGAAAAGTATGACTCCAGCGCATATGCGTTGTATCCTATGGATCCGGGATAGATATTGGTTCCCGAAGTTATCAGGTTGAAGCTGGACGAGGGATAGGCTTCGTTGGCATAGTTGTCGGAACGGGCGCCGAAGGTCTCATACTCATACTGTTCGTAAGAATGACCCAGAAGGGCGGAGAAGGTCAGTTCCGACCATTTGTTGTCGTAGGAGACAATGTTGTCGAACACGAAACGGAAGGAATTGTCCTTCTGCTCCGTGAGTGCTCCCCAGCCATCTTTGTAGCCGCGTTCTTCGTTGAACTCGGTGAGCTTCTTGATGGTCTTGTCGTAGATGCCGTAACCGCTGATGGAAGGAGTGTACTTGAATCCTTTGAAAGGCTTGAAAACTGCACTGACGGTGCCCTGAAGCTGGTATTTGTCGATGTAGTAATCTTCCTCCTCGATAATCATCAGGGGATTGTGGCGGGCCAGACCGCCGGAGGACATTACCCTCCAGCTGCCGTCTTCGTGAGTGGCAGGATACCAAGGCTGCTCTTCACGTGCGGCACGGAGTATCTTCAGCGAACCGTCGGTCTCTTCCACCTTGTCGTAGTGTGCGTAAGCGATGGAAGTATTGACATTGAGTTCGAGCCACTTGGTGATGTCGTGAGAGAACTTGGCACGTCCGGTATATTTCTGGAAACCGGTGGTCTTGAGGTAGCCTTCTTCGCCTTCATAACCGGCCGATACGAAGAAACGGGTGTTTTCGCTGCCACCGCTTACGCTGGCATTGGCTCCGGATTTGAGGGCAATCTTGCGGGAAACCGCTGCCATCCAATCGTAATCTATTAGATTATTGGGCACGTACAGGCTTTCCAGCTGCTTAGCCTGGGTGTTGTAGTTGTCGATGGCTATACCCATGGCATACATATATTCGGCCGTATTGGCCATAGGAATGTCGTGGGCTACTGTAGCGCCGCCGGTATAAGCACTTGCGCTCACCCTCGTGGCTCCCTTGCGGCCGGACTTGGTGGTGATGAGGATCACACCGGAGTTGGCCCTGGAACCGTAGATGGCAGTAGCGGAGGCATCTTTCAGTACCTCCATGCTCTCGATATCGGCAGAATTGATGTTAGGATAGCTTTCTGCAGGGATTCCGTCCACCACATAAAGAGGGGAGGAGTTTCCGGAGATGGAGCTGACGCCTCGCACGATCACTCGGGGAGAAGAGCCTGGAATACCGGAAGAGGAAGAAATGCTGATACCCGTCACGCGGCCCTGGAGGGCTTTGATGGGGTCGATGTCGGCACCTTTCTCGATGTCGTCCATCTTTATGGAAGCGATGGAGGAACTAACCAGTCTTTTGGATGCGCTGCCATAGCCGATGACCATGACTGCATCGAGACTTTCGGAACTCGGCATCAGCACTATGTCAATCCTGTTCCTCTCGCCGACTTTTTCCCTGATTGTCTGGAATCCTATGCTGGAGAATTCCAGATATCCGTTTGGGTTTACTTCTATAGTATAATTTCCGTCCAGATCAGCAATTACGCCGTTCTGGGTCTTGCCGTTTGGGATTACGCCGCATCCTATGGCTGGTTCGCCTGATTGGTCCGTAATCCGTCCCGTCACTATGTGCGGTGCCGGCTTTGGTGCCGCCGAGGCAGCTTTTTCCGTTTTTGCTGCCTTGGAAACTTGGATTTTCTTTCCTTCTACCGTGAAAGAAACATCCTGTCCGGCAAATATCTGGCCTAGGATATCTTCGATTTTAAGTCTGTTGGCTTTGACCGAAATGGTTTTATTCATGTCGATCTGGTTGGCTTTGATTACAACCGAATAACCAAACTGGCGCTGAAGTTCATCCACGGCCATTTTAACCGTAACGTTCTGCAGATTCATCGAATACTTCTGCGCAAACGAGACGGTAGATAAGGTAGTGAACAATGTTAACATCGTAACTACCTTCAATAGCGTCTTGAAAACTTTAGACATGTAGGATTGTTGTGTTATTATTTTTTAAGTGAAAGATAGTAGTCTTCTCCTTTGCGAGTTATCTTCATGTGGTTCTCGGTGTTCAGGGCATCGAGTATGGTGGGCAGGTCTTCTCCGTTGATGAACGACGCAAAGAAACGGTCGTTGTTTATCGAATGGTCCAGGATGGCGATATTCACGCCGAACTTCCTCTCGAGGCAGTTAACTATGTCGTCCATGCGGCGGTTGGAAAACTGCAGCCCGTCCCTGTACAGATTGTTCATATAGGCATCCACGGAGAAGCGTTGCTTCTCGATGTAGCCCGTCTTCTTCTCGTAGCGGACCATCTCTCCGGTCTTCATCTTGATGGTATGTCCGGAGTCTTTGCCCTCGATGCTCATTTCCACGGCACCGTCCACCAGGGCGAGTTCGCACTCCTTGTCGGAAGGGTAGGAGGTGAAATTGAACTCGGTTCCAAGAACCTTGACCTTGATTTCGTTGCAATGGATTTCGAAGGGGAATTCTTCCATGTGCGTGATGTCCGCATAGGCTTCGCCCTCAAGGAAGACTTTGCGGACATCACCCTTGAAGGAAGAAGGATAAATCAGCCTGCTTTCAGGAGAAAGACGGAGGGTCGAACCGTCGGCAAGGGTGACCGTGCGGGTCTGGCCGGCGGCAGTATATACTTCTTCCCATTGAATGGGAGCCTGTTTGCGAGATAATAAAGCGGCGGAGGTGATAGCCACGGGAATCAGGAGGGTTGCAGCTATGCGCTCCATCCAACGGAGGGCAGGACGGGATTGCTCTTTTTCCTTGCGGACGCGCTTGCGGAACTCGCGGAAACCTTCTGCGGCTAGCTCATAGTCGTCCGTATCCATGTCGGGAACGAGGAAATCGGAGTCATGCTCCATAAACCATTTCTGAAAATTGTCCATATACTAGTATTTGTATTAGTAGAACACAGGAAAGAATATATATCCCCCAATCGAAAAAGGAAAATACTGAAATATTTTTTAACTTTGTTCGGATGCCTGGATGGCAAGGGGAAAATAATGATGAAACACAAATTTCAGATTCTGATAGCATTCTTGGGCATTGCCGCAATTACGGCATCGGCCCAGCCTCGTAAGATGACGGTATATCTTGTGCAGCACGTGCATACGGACATAGGCTACACCAAACCTCAGACCGAGATACTCAGCGAGCATCTCCGCTATATAGACTATGCCTTGGATTATTGCGATGCCACGGCTTCCTATCCGGACGATGCCCGTTTCCGCTGGACCTGCGAGGCCTCCTGGGCTGTGGATGAATGGCTTAGGGTACGCCCTAAAGAGCAGGTGGATCGCTTCCTGGAATATGTCCGGCAGGGCCGGATAGAAGTCACGGCCATGTACTTCAACATGTCCGAACTCTCCGGGGAAGGCAACTACAGGAGATTCCTGGAGCCGTTGAAGAGATTCAGGGAACTAGGGATACCGGTCAAGACCGCAATGCAGAACGATGTGAACGGGGTGGCCTGGTGCCTTGCGGACATGCTCCCCGAGCTGGGAGTGAAATATCTTTCCATGGGTTCCAATGCTACCCGTGCGGTGGTCCCCTTCGGCCGCCCCACGGTATATCGCTGGGAATCTCCCTCCGGATCTTCGCTCATTTCCTACCGCAGCGACCATTATCATACCGGTAACCATTGGGGGATACACGAGGGGAATATGGAAAAGTTTGCCGCAAAACTCTCCGACTACCTCGAAAAGCTGGAAGGAATGGGATATGAATACCCTTGGGTGGCGGTGCAGTATTCCGGTTTCCTGACCGACAATTCCCCGCCCAATCCGGCAGAATGCGATCTTATACGCGAGTGGAACGCCAAACATGAATGGCCCAAGCTGCGCAGCGCCACCGCAAGCGAGTTCCTTGAAATGGTGGAGAAGGAATATGGAGCTTCCCTTCCTGTTTACAGGGCCGCCTTCCCGGATTACTGGACTGACGGTTTCGGCTCCGCTGCCCGCGAAACTGCGGCCTCTCGCAAGACCCAGGCAGATGCCGACGTGGTGGATGGAATGCTTTCCATGGCCCTGCTCGGGGGAGATACCGAGGCCGCTGGCTATGCCTCCGAAATGAGAGACATACGTAAGAATCTCCTATTCTATGACGAGCATACTTTCGGCGCTTCCGAAAGCATTCGCGACCCTCATTGCGAGAATTCCGAGGTCCAGTGGGCGGAAAAAGGCTCCTATGTCTGGGATGCCCTGAAGAATACCCAGATGATGTACGAGACCGCTGCCGGGCGTCTGCAACCCATGCTCTACAGGGCCACCTGCCCCACGGTGACCTTCTTCAACAGCTTGGCCAGGCCCCGTTCGGCTCTCTGCACCATATTCATCGACAATACCCTAATTCCTCCGGGAACTCCTTTTGAACTTGTAGATGCGGATGGACATAGCCTTGCCGTTCAGCAGGAGTCCTCCAGGAGGGAAGGAAGATATTTCTCTGTCTGGGCGGAAGATATTCCCGCAATGGGCTACAAGAGCTATGAGATAAGGCTGGGAAGCGGTTCACTGCATCTCCCTCAAGCCCGGGAAGGGGAGCTGGGTGATATGGAAAATGACTTCTACCGCCTGAGCTTCGACTTCGGAAAGGGCGGAATCAGCTCCCTTTACGACAAGGAACTTGGCAAGGAACTGCTGGACAAGGATGCAGAATGGAGGCTTGGAGAATTCATCTACGAGGACCTGAAGGGGGACCGCCGCCAGATGAACGGGCTCAAGTTCGAGAATTATAGCAGGAAAGGTTTCGAAAGCGTGAGATTCAAGGGAATCAGTTCGGGTGATCTTTATACTACTCTCTCCTTCGAAGGTACTCTGGATGGCTGCGACCCTGATTTCAGGGTGAGAACGGAGGTAAAGTTGTACCATAAGATCAAACGCATAGAACTCTGCCACAGGCTGAAACGCCTCCCGGAAAGCGATCCTTCCTCCATCTATGTGGCCTTCCCCTTCGACGTTCAGGAGGGAAAACTGGCTTTCGATGTGCCCGGCGGCATGCTGCTGGCCGGGGAAAACCAGATTCCGGGCACTACAGCTGCCTGGAACACCGTGCAGAGTTTCGTCTCCGCAAGGAATCCTGATCTTCAGGTACTTGTAAGCACGGCAGAACTGCCACTGTTCATGATGGGAGAACTGATGAACGACCCGTTCCGTAAGGAGCATGTCCACGAAAAGACCCACTTCTTCTCCTGGGTTATGAACAATTACTGGTTTACCAACTTCAGGGCCTCCCAGGAAGGGGAGTTCGCCTGGAAATATGCCATCAGTTCCGTTCCCGGATCTTCGGATACCGAGGCCTGGGAATTCGGTCAGGGCAACCGTACGCCCATCTATGCCAGGGTGCTGCCAGGCCTGCCAAATGCCGACGGCAGCCAGCCACGCGAACGCTCGCTGCTGAGCATAGAGGGAGATAATCTGCTGTTGGTGGGATCTGCTCCGCTGAACGGAAAAGAATTGCTGCTGAACCTGCGGGAATGCGCCGGCAAGTCCTCTACGCTTAGAATATGCGATTCAAAAGGAAGGGCCCTGCATTTCGCTCCTTCCAATGTTCTTGGCGAGGAAATGGGGCCCAGGACCAAATCTTTGCAGCTCGCTCCTTACGCGAACCGGTTCGTGAGGCTTTCTATATCTGCTTCAGGAGATTGACCATCTCGATGGCCGAGCTCATGGCATCGAAGCCCTTGTTGCCGGCTTTGGTGCCAGCCCTCTCTATGGCCTGCTCTATGTTCTCGGTGGTCAGTACGCCGTAGAGTACGGGTATTCCGCTCTCCATGCCCACGTGGGCAATGCCCTTGACAGATTCATTGGCTACCATGTCGAAGTGGGGAGTGCTGCCGCGGATTACGGCACCCACGCAGACAATGGCATCGTATTTCCCGGAAGCGGCCATTTTGCCGGCCACCAGAGGAATTTCAAAAGCCCCCGGCACCCAGGCGACAGTGAGGTCTTCGGCCTTTCCTCCGTGGCGGAGGAAAGAGTCCTGTGCGCCGCCGAGCAGTTTGTTGGTAATCAGTTCGTTGAAGCGGGAGGCCACTATGCCTATCCGCTGTCCGTTCGCGATGAGCGTTCCTTCGATTGTTTTCATTTCTTTCTGTATTATGATTGATTATTCTTTATCCAGGGGGAGGTGGAGCAGATGCCCCATCTTGCTGCACTTGGTGCGCAGATAACGTTCGTTGAGGCTGTTGCTGGGGATCTCTATAGGCTCCCGGCGAATTATTTCTATGCCATAGCCATCCAGCCCGCTGATCTTCTGGGGATTGTTGGTCATAAGTATCAGCTTGCGTGCGCCAAGGTCCGAAAGTATGGCTGCCCCGGTGCCGTATTCCCTCAGGTCCGGCGCGAAACCCAGGGCTACGTTGGCCTCTACCGTATCCATACCCTGCTCCTGAAGGCGGTAGGCGCGCAGCTTGTTCACCAAGCCTATGCCACGCCCTTCCTGGCGCAGATATAGGAGTATTCCGCGGCCGGTCTTCTCGATGCGGCGAAGAGCCTCCGCGAGCTGGTCCCCGCAGTCGCAGCGAAGCGAACCGAAGGCATCTCCCGTAAGGCATTCGGAATGTACCCGGCAAAGCACAGGCTCGCCGTCGGAGACATCTCCTTTGACCAGGGCCACGTGGTGCTCGCCGCTGATCTTGCTCACATAGGCGTAGGCCTTGAAATCGCCGTATTTGGTAGGCAGTTGGGCCACGGTGACGCATTCTACCGTCTTTTCGTGACGGCGGCGGTAGCGGATGAGATCGGCAATTGTAATTATCTTCATCCCATGCTCGCGGGCAAAGGGGACCAGTTCCGTCCGACGCATCATGGTGCCGTCTTCACGTAAGATTTCGCAGCAGAGACCGCATTCTTCAAGGCCTGCCAGGCGCATCAGGTCCACGGTGGCTTCGGTATGCCCTGCGCGCAGCAGTACGCCTCCCTTACGTGCTTTCAGGGGGAACATGTGCCCCGGGCGGCGGAAATCCGAGGGAGAGGCATCCGGAGAGATGCATTTCATTGCCGTTATCGAGCGCTCGAATGCCGAGATGCCCGTAGTGGTGGAGACGTGGTCGATGGATACGGTGAAGGCCGTGTGGTGATTGTCCGTATTGTAACTGACCATCTGGTCCAGTTCCAGCTTGCTTGTATAGGCCTCGCTCATCGGCATGCAGATAAGACCTTTGCCGTATGAGGCCATGAAATTGATGTTCTCCGGAGTGGCGTAGCGTGCGGCGCATATAAGGTCGCCTTCGTTTTCGCGCTCTGCATCGTCGATTACTACTATGATGTGCCCCTGCTTGAGCTCTTCCAGGGCCTCTTCTATTGTTGAAAACTGCAAATCTTCCATATTAAAAACCATTTTCTGTCAGCCATTCCAAAGAAAGGCCATCTTTATTGTTCTCTTCGTGCGATGCGGCCAGCAGCCGCTCGGTGTAGCGGGCGAGTATGTCCACTTCCACATTCACTTCCTGCCCGGGTCGCAGTCCGCCAAGGCTGGTCGCCTTCCTGGTCTGGGGTATCAGCGACACCGCAAAAGAGCGGCTTCCGGCTTCCACTACGGTCAGGCTGACGCCGTCCAGGGTCACCGACCCTTTCACTGCAATATATTTGAGCAGGGGAGCCTCCAGGGCTATGCAGACCTTCTTGGCAATTCCGTCCGCAGTGATGCTTTCGATGCGGCCGCAGCCATCTACATGCCCCGAGACGATATGTCCTCCCATTCGGCCGGAAGCTTGCAGGGCCCGCTCCAGATTGACTTCCGAACCCACCGTCAGCCGGGAGAGGGAACTGCGGCGCATGGTTTCGGGCATTACATCCGCGCTGAATTCCCGTTCCGAGCAGGACGTGACCGTAAGGCAGACGCCGTTGACCGCAATGCTGTCGCCTACTGACGTGCCTTCGGTCACTTTGGAGGCGCTGATGCTTAGGACTATGCCATCCGGACTGCGCCTGATGGCTTTTACCCTTCCTATTTCTTCGATTATTCCTGTGAACATGCTATTTCTCTTTGCGATATCCGTGGATAAGTATGTCCGG